>CAKMZF010000105.1:0-5798 GCA_929200405.1 uncultured Gammaproteobacteria bacterium
TCAATATAGTCAGACCAGTTAAAAACATTAACTACTTTATCTTCAGCTGTCGCTATAGAGCCACTCAACGCAGCAGCTACAGCAATAGCTACGATTGATTTTCTTATCTCTGTAATTTTCATATTACACTCCCTTTTTGGTTATTATTTAAAAATACAGTGCTTTTATAATTTTGACCAACTATCTAACAACACCTCTTAAAACATAGCGCAATAGACTGTCGTTTAGGCTGCTCGCAGCACTCTCTTTTATATTCAATTCTTAGATAAAAAACACATTAACCTCATGCCCAATCAGATTTTATTTTCTAAAATACGCATCTTGCATATGATTAGGATATGATTTCCCTCTAATCTAAAAGCCAATTTGCCACAGACTAAAACATCAATCAAGATATAAATCATTTTGTGATCACATTTTTACTCAACAATTACCTCTCTTTTAATTTGTTTTATGTTATTCTTGAATGCAAATATTGCTACTACTCCCTAAAAAACACTCGGACACCATGATACCTAGATGATTGAAGTTGAAAAAAACAGCGCGACAAAAATGCATGAACTCGCTTATCAAGCGATCAAAGATGAGATATTATTTGGTGGCTTATTGCCTGGTAAGCAAGTAACGCTCAGAGGCTTAGCAGAGCGCTTAAACGTCAGCCCCACACCTATTCGAGAAACGGTAAAACGATTAATTGCTGAACGTGCTTTAGAGCTTCATCCCAACCGCCGCATTAGCATTCCCGCTATCGATAAAACTAAATTTCAAGATATTCATTTTGCTAGACTCTCTTTAGAGCCTGAATTAGCAATAAAAGCGATCCCTTTTATTAATAAAAAAACTATCGCATCTTTAAAAAAAATAGACTCTGCAATGGATGATGCCATCGCAACCGGTGATGTCGTCAGCTATATGCGAAGCAATCATGCCTTTCATTTCACGATATATAAAACCGCAAAAAGCGCAGTGTTATCAGGTTTAGTTGAAAGCTTGTGGCTGCAATTTGCTCCCTATTTAAGCACCTCTTTCGGTAAATTTGGTACTAGCATCATGCTGGATGATGACCATCATAAAAAAGCAATTTCAGGTCTTGAGAGAAGACATGCAGAGGACGTTCGCGCCGCGATTCACGAAGACATACAACAGGGCATGTCTGCTTTTGATAATTTTTAATAGCTTTTTGCAGTTGATTCCCACATCTCCTCTCTTCACATCATCATGCTTCATGCCAATCCTGAGCTAAATTGGGACGCTCTTCATGCTCACAAAACCTTTCAGAGCAAGAGTCGTAGGCAACCAAAACAACGTGTTTAAAACTTGTTTAAGCCTTCATTCTCGGCATTGCCATTGACGGTTAGTTAAAATCAGAGCAAAATGTGATCACAAATTTCATTAAGAAAGTAAAATAAAACCCTCGCAGCGACAACAGTAATAGATGGCTTTAGTTTACTATCATTATTGAGAGCAAATACATTAAACCCTGCGAATACTAAACACTTCGCCGATTTACAGTTGGTAACTATGATTTCACAAAGCATACTCAGAGACGTAATCATTCCAAAAGACTTGGAAAATCTTGCTGATTTTTTCAGAGAATATCGCATAGATGAGATTGAATGCACCATTCCAGATATGCATGGCATCTCCAGAGGCAAAGCAATGCCTCCGACTAAATTCGCCCAATCAACAGCCACTTTTTTACCATTCAGCATTTTCTTTCAGACCATTACCGGTGCCTATATTGAGTATGAGTCTAAGGATTATGATACGGAAAAAGACCTGTGCTTAATTCCCGACATGTCGACAATTCGCCCTATTCCTTGGGCCGTGTCACCAAGTTTGCATGTCATTCACGACTTGCATTATCTTGATGGTCAGCCTGTTACTTGCGCGCCACGAAATGTGCTAAAACATATTATTGGTCTTTATCAAGCAAAAGGCTGGAACCCAGTAGTCGCACCAGAAATAGAATTTTATCTGACCAAACGAAACATCAACCCAGACCACCCTCTTGAGCCGCCCGTTGGCAGATCAGGACGTCAAAGCGTTGGCAACCAAGCCTATTCAATGATGGCCATTGATGAATATAGCCCTGTGATTGACGCCATCTATGAGTATGCGGAATCTCAATCTCTAGATATAGAAACAATCATTCAGGAAGGCGGGCCTGCCCAGTTTGAAATCAATTTAAATCATGGTGATGCTCTAGAGCTAGCAGATAGCGTTTTCTTATTTAAACGGTTGATTCGTGAAGCCGCTTTAAGACATGACTGCTATGCAACATTTATGGCTAAACCTATGTCTAATCAGCCTGGAAGCGCTATGCATATTCATCAGAGCATAGATGATATAACCACAGGCAAAAATATCTTTAATGATACTAACGATCAACCTACTCCTGAGTTTTACAATTTCATCGGCGGCCATCAAAAATATCTTAGCTCAGTCATGTGTATGCTCGCACCCTACGTAAACTCTTATAGACGTTATGTTGCCAGTGGCTCCGCACCTATTAATTTGGAATGGGGTCATGACAATCGCTCAGCGGGCCTACGTGTGCCGAACAGCGCACCCAAAGCAAGACGGGTAGAAAATCGTATAGCAGGCGTGGATACCAACCCCTATTTAGCGATTGCTGCTAGCTTAGCAACGGGATATCTTGGCATGGTTAATAAAATAGAGCCTAGTGCTGCTTTTAAAGGTGAGGCATACGAAGCTGATTACGGTTTCCCCAGAGAGCTACGTTTAGCTGTAGCAGAGTTCGATGATTGCGAAGAAATACGCGAAATATTTGGCAAGCAATTTAGTGGTATCTATAGCGCGCTTAAAGAACAGGAATATGATGAAAGCATGAACGTAGTCACTCCTTGGGAGCGCGAGCACTTATTACTAACGGTTTAAATACCACTCTCATCATGGACAGCATTTATGCCACAAATATGGCACATACACGACTAATTAACTAGGGAGCAGATATGACTTTACACCCCAGTCACAACCAAGAAAAAAACACTGAATACTTGCAAAAAATCAATGGCGAACACCATATGCAGCCTTTTAGTGCAAACGGCGAACTTGCTGAAGCCGGTGCTAGAATAATTGATAAAGCCGATGGCTGCTATATCTGGGATACCGATGGCAATAAAATTTTAGATGCCATGTCTGGCCTTTGGTGCACCAGCATTGGTTATGGCCGTGACGAAATAGCCGATGCCGTTGCTGAGCAAATGAAAAAGCTACCTTATTACAATACCTTTTTTAAGACCTCTCACTCCCCTGCCGCACTGCTGGCAGAGAGGCTAGCTACCCTAGCACCTGAACACATTAATAAGGTTTTCTTCTCCTCTGGTGGCTCAGATGCCAATGACACCAATATTCGCTTGGTCAGACATTATTGGGCTACTAAGGGTAAAAAATCGAAGAAAACCATTATTGCCCGTCACAACGCTTATCATGGCTCAACCGTCGGTGCTGCAAGTCTTGGCGGCATGAAATTCATGCATGAACAAGGTGATCTGCCAATCCCCGGGATTGTACATATTAATCAGCCCTATTGGTATGCAGAAGGCGGCGACAAAGATCCTGAAACATTTGGCTTAGAGCGTGCTCGTGAGCTTGAAGAGAAGATTTTAGAACTCGGTGAAGATAACGTTGCCGCTTTTATTGGCGAGCCAATTCAAGGAGCTGGTGGTGTAATTATCCCACCAGATAGCTACTGGCCAGAGATTCAACGAATTTGCGACAAGTATGAAATTTTGTTGATTGCTGATGAAGTTATCTGCGGCTTTGGTCGCACTGGCAACTGGTTTGCCTCTACGACTTTTAATATCAAACCAGATTTAATCACCATTGCAAAAGGACTTAGTTCAGGCTACTTACCAATAGGTGGTGTGTTAATTAGTGATCGAGTTGCCGATGTAATCTACTCCGAAGAAGGTGGCGAATTCAATCATGGCTACACTTATTCGGGGCATCCTGCCACCTGCATCGCGGCGCTCAAAAATTTAGATATCATGGAACGGGAAAATCTAATTGATCGCATTAAAAATGAGCTAGGTCCATACCTAAAAGAGCGCTGGCTAACACTCAGCGACCATCCGCTCGTGGGCGAAGCAAGACTCATGGGCACTGTAGGTGCGATAGAACTAACGCCCGACAAAGCCAGTCGAGCACCTTTTAAAGCCAAAGAAGGTACGGTCGGCACTATTTGCCGCGATTATTGTTTTGCTAATAATCTGATTATGCGTGCCGTTGGCGACACCATGATTATTTCACCACAATTCACCATGTCATTTGAAGAAGTCGATGAGCTGGTTGCCAAAGCAAGGCTTTGCTTAGATAAGACCCTCGAGCAGATTACTGCAGAGAATATTGACTAAGTATCTACTAAATATCGATTTATAGACGATAACGCTGAGCAACACTCCATTGCTCAGTTCACTGTCGCTTCAGACACTCCACAATTTCAGCTTATAACCTCATCCACTTATGAACCGCTCTAACCAACTGCTGACTATTAACGATAAACCCGGTCAATATCCTAATTCCTATTACGCTGCATCAGTCAATGCACTTACGGATTTTCCAACTTTGACAGAGAATACAACCGCTGATATCTGTATTATTGGCGGCGGTTTAACTGGGCTATCAGCCGCTTACCATGCCGCCAAACTTGGTTTTTCGGTTGTTTTAGTAGAAGCAAATAGAGTTGGCTGGGGCGCTTCCGGCAGAAATGGCGGGCAAATTGGCACGGGGCAACGTGTTGAACAGGATGAGCTTGAGAAACAACTTGGAAAAGACACTGCCAAAGCACTTTGGGACATGTCATTAGAATCAGTTCAGCTCTGTAAAGACTTAATTCGGGAACACAATATTGACTGTGATCTTAAGGCTGGCATATTCCATGCCAATCATCGTGCTCGTTATAGCAAGCACAGTCAACAAATGGTCGAAAAGCTGCAACGTGATTATAACTACCATGATGTTGAGTATTTGGATAAACAAGCCACTCAAGACATGATCGGCAGCAAGGAATACTATAGCAGCACTTTGGATCATCAGGCTGCACATTGCCACCCGCTAAACTTTTCCCTTGGACTGGCAAATGCCGCAGCAAAGGCTGGGGTTCAAATTTTTGAACACACTGTCGTAGAGAAATATTCCGAAGGCAATTCTGCCATCGTGACCACAAAAAATGGCCATCAAGTCAGAGCTAACTCTTTATTGCTCTGCTGCAATGGCTATCTGGGTAAGTTATCCTCTGAGATAGCGCGCCATGTAATGCCCATTAACAATTTTATTATTGCCACAGAACCATTGCCCCAAGAGACTGCGAAAAAGCTGATAGCAAATCAAGCTGCTGTCGCAGATAGCAAGTTTGTCGTCAGCTATTATCGCATCAGCGCCGATAATCGACTGATATTTGGGGGCGGTGAGACAGTAAGCTATCAATTTCCTAGGGATATCAAAAGCTTTGTACAGAAAAATATGCTGAAAATATATCCTCAGTTACAGCACACTAAAATAGACTATGGCTGGGGAGGCACATTAGCCATTACTGTGCCACGAATGCCCTATTTCAAAAGATTACAGGGAAATATTTTAACCGCCAGCGGTTATAGCGGCCATGGCTTAGCTATGTCTACTTATGCCGGCAAATTAATGGCCGAAGCAATTAATGGCAATTTAACGAAATTTGATATTATGGCTGATATTCCGCAAACACCTTTCCCTGGTGGCGATAAGCTCAGATGGCCATTTTTACTGCTCGGAATGACATACTACTCAATACGCGACAA
>CAKMZF010000105.1:5898-9313 GCA_929200405.1 uncultured Gammaproteobacteria bacterium
GTCAGCTCAAGAGCGCTCTGATCATAGAGACTTCCAATATCAGCATTAAATGCACTATAACCGACAACACCACTTGTGCTAACGCTACTAGGCAAACGAATATTAATATCGTCCCCATTCGCACGTCTAAGTGCTGCGCCAACTTTCAGGCCGTGCCGACCACCATCAGTTAGCTGATAATCCATTTTTGCAGTGGTCAACCCAACTCGCTCCGGCATCTCAATCAGCGAATCATTATTCACTGTGGTGATACTCGCAAAATCTACATTAGCTGTAAGCTCTCCAGAACCGATTTGTTTAGAAACACCAAACCCGATATTAGAAAGCTTTGAACTATTCAAGCCAAAAGCACCAGTGGCAGAGGTCTGACTATTAATGTTGTCAATAACGCCCATTCCCAATTGCATGCTCAGTTCGGTAGAGTCATTTAATTGCATAGCCATTTCAGCCATTACCGCGGTGTCGACATCCCCAACGGTTGATTTTACCAACTCGCTGCTTTCGGTCGACTCCGCAAACTTATTCTTACTAGCAACTCCTAGATTAACTCTGATATTGTCTTGATCGCCTAATTGCTGCAATTGATAGCTTGATGCCAAATAAGCATCTTCACTAGCGTTCAACCAATCCGGTGAATGAGTAAAACTTAAGATATTTTTCCCTACGGCCTTTCCACTTCCCGTACCGAAAGCAAATGCAGTCTCGCCATTTGAGGATTTCAAGTTAAAGCCTTCAATTGCGTTTGATCTAGCAGCTAAGTTATAAGATAAAGACAAATCACCTCCTAGCGCCACCGTTGAGCTGGTATGCTCGTTATCGCTAGCCGAAAACAAGCTTGACCATTGAATATCCAACACTGGTGCCTGCTTGCTAGTGATGTATTGACTTGCTGACGCCCAAAAAGGGGCATCCTGAAATGAGTCAAATAGCAATACATTGGTATCGCCGATATTCAATCCCACATCCGACAACAAAGACTTAGGCAAAACCACAACCGATGATGATGCCAAAGCAGCAGTACTAGCAGAGTTTGTATTTGCCATTTTCAAGTCGCCAACAGGTGAGCTGGCGGCTTCTAGGTCAAGCAAACCATGTCCGTAAATATCACTATTAGCATAAACTCCAGATTTATTGGCCGTCTTTAATACCCGAGCAAGAATTTGCTGATTAGTCAGATTAGGAAATGCTGACTTCAGTGCAGCTAATCCACCAGAAACATGCGCTGTAGCAGCAGAGGCTCCAGAGCTTGCCATATAACCGCCACCACTGGCGGTAGAGTAAATACTAGAACCTGGTGCTGCCAGACACCACTCCTTAGCCTTGCCACAATGATTACTATAACTGGCGATATCGCCTAACTGATTAATCGCTACAACAGCCACCCAACCCTGTTTTAACTCAGGGAAATGATACGGTAAGCCAGCCATCAAATTCACCTCAGAACCATTTTGATTTCCAGCGGACCAAACAAATACCGAATCATCTTTTGCAATAGCATTTGTCCCTGTTGCTACAATATTATCAGCAAAAATGGGGCTTAAGCTATCCGCATTATAAGAGTCTATATTCACCCCAGCAGTACCCCAACTGTTATTGATTATTTTGGCACCATTATCAATTGCATACTGGTAAATATCTGCTATTTCATCGAATGACTTGTATCGATCACCTAAAATACTGATCCCTAAGATATCAGCTTCATAGGCCACTCCGTGCGAACCATTGCCATCTTTTTCAGCGGCAATAATTCCTGCCACATGGGTACCGTGATTACTGCTATCTGTCATTACTGAGGAATCATTCTGAAAATCATAACTACTAGAAAGCAAATGATTCTCCAATTCTGAGTGATTGCCATCAATACCAGTATCCACCACAGCTACTGTCTGCCCTTTACCGGTACCGCCCAGCGCATATAAAGCAGATGCATTAATCGCATTCAACCCCCAAGACATGTTATATTCGTTATCTGTATCCGCTAAAATACTAGCATCTACATCAGCTGGAGTGTCTGGACTGGCAATTAGCACCTCATAGCTACTAGTATTTGTCTCTACGGAATTATTACTCTCAGATGGGCTGCTAGTTGTAGTTATCTCTGTTTGTTGAGTCGTTGGTGATTTTACCGGTGATAAAATAGCGCTTCCTCCGCCACCGCCCCCACATCCAGCCAATATACCCAAAGGCACTAAGAGAGAGGAAAAAGTGAGTGCATATGATGACGCTGAATATTTCATTTTGGCAGCCTTGATAAATTTGTGATTATTTATTGTGACAAATCGGCATATGTCGCTTTGTTTTGATCAAAATATCAATTTATTTCACAAACAAATAATTACAAAGATTTAACGCCAAAAATATATTTATAGTTTTAAATATATATATTAGATTTTTTGCTATTTTTAGACTTATACATTTAAAATATATTTGTTTATATAGATATAGTAAGAAAAATATTCTCCATTAAGGTTGCATTTTTTTAATATCAGTTTTAGAAAGCTTTGCCTACCACATGACTATTTTTTTAAAATTCAACAAAGAGCTGGCTATACAAAAAAATAATTTACCGACTTCTACGGCACTTATTCCATTTTGGAATTTACTTTGTGATTTATATGCGCTATGTTGTTATATATTTATAATCCTCTGGTATTTGTAATATGACTCAGGCATTAATTCCGGTGCCATTAGAACAGCTTGCCATCCCTACTCATATGAATGGAACCGATGGCAGTAACCGTGCTCCACTAAGCAACGCCAAACAAATCGCTGCGGATGATGATTTGCAGGCGATTGAGACATGGCTGGCGGAGTATGATGCCTCTGAACATACCCAAAGGCATTATCGAAAAGAAGCGGAAAGATTAATGCTGTGGGCGCTCATTGAACGAGGCAAAGCTCTATCCTCTCTTAGCAGAGAAGATTGTTTGGCTTATGAAAAATTTCTAGCGAATCCAACCCCCGCTGAAAGATGGGTAGGACCAAAACAGATGCCAAGGTTTTCAGAACAATGGCGACCTTTTAATGGCTCACTAACTCCCGCAAGTGTCAGCACATCACTAAGAGTAGTGAACTCGTTATTTAGCTACCTTGTCCGCGCAGGCTATTTGGCTGGCAATCCACTCTCATTATTACGACGAAGGGCACAGCGAGCACCCGAGAGAAAGCAAGTCGAGCGTTTTTTAGAACATAATCAATGGCTGTATTTAATGGGTAGCATCGAATCTTTGCCTCAGGAGAGCATAAAAGACAAGCGCGCTTATGAGAGAGCGAGGTTTTTGCTATCCTTCTTATATCTGTTAGGTCCTCGCGTCCACGAACTGGCCAAACATGATATGACCAGCTTTATTAATGTCCGCGGACTATGGTGGTGGGAAGTAACAGGTAAAGGTGGAAAAACAGCTAGAGTGCCCGT
>CAKMZF010000106.1 GCA_929200405.1 uncultured Gammaproteobacteria bacterium
CCTAAATCAGCGCATAGTGTAGCAGATTTTCTGCCTAGATCTGAAAGCTCTTGGGATAGGCTTTCTAATCTATCTGCACGGCGACCTAATAAGACCACCGAGGCTCCAGCTTTAGACAGCGCTTTTGCCTGCTGTGCGCCAATACCAGAAGTTGCGCCAGTAATGAGCGCAACTTTGTTGCTTAAATCAAATAATGACATTAGTTATCCGACTGAAGGTTAAATGCTTCGCCCGGGAAGTACTTCGCCAAGCGATCATCACCTGTTCTAGCGTGTGCTTCCATGCCTTCTAGGCGTGAAATTCTCGCACAAGCCGCTGCAACCTCTCTGTTGGCTTCTTGAGTCATGCGCTGAGTGGTTACTGTTTTAACAAATTTACCTGCTGATAAACCACCGGTATAGCGTGCAGCACCTTTAGTTGGCAAGATATGATTAGTGCCAGAACATTTGTCACCAAAGGCGACTGTAGTCTCTTCACCTACAAATAATGAGCCATAGTTACGTAGACGCTGCACCCACCAATCTAAGTTGTCACAGTGAACTTCTAAATGCTCGGCGGCATAAAGATCGCTGATAACTGCGGCTTCTTCATCAGTATCACAGACTACTACTTCACCGTAATCACGCCATGAAGTTTCAGCTGCTACGCGAGCAGTCTCTGGTAATTTTTCGATATAACCTGGCATTAACTCTATTACTTTCTCCGCAACTGCTTTATCGGTAGTAATGAGCCAAGCAGGTGAGTCTAAACCATGCTCTGCCTGCCCCACTAAATCTGATGCCAATAAATCGGGATCGGCATTTTTGTCAGCAATAATCGCAATTTCAGTGGGACCAGCAAACAGATCAATGCCGACTCTGCCGTATAGCATGCGCTTGGCTTCGGCAACAAAACGATTGCCGGGGCCGACCAATATATCTGCAGGTTTGCCAGTAAATAGACCAAATGCCATTGCTGCAATACCCTGAACCCCACCTAGGGCAAGAATGGTATTTGCGCCAGCAAGATTAGCTGTGTAAATAATGCCAGGATTTACGCCCTGACCTGGCTTAGGGGGAGAGCAAGCGATGACATGATCTACCCCTGCTGCTTTTGCAGTACCGACTGACATGATGGCAGAAGCTACGTGGGAATAACGGCCACCGGGCACATAGCAACCTGCAACTTGCATTGGAATCTGACGCTGTCCAGCCCAAAGGCCGGGTGATAGTTCTACTTCAAAATCGACTAAAGCTTCTCGTTGTTTGATGGCAAATTTAGAGACACGATCATAGGCAAATTGGATATCATCTTTAACTTGCTGAGACAGCATTTTCTCTGCTGCTTCTATTTCTTCTGGAGTTACGATGATATTGCCTGTGTAGTTATCTAACTTCTCGGCATATTCTTTACATTTGTCTTCGCCGCCTGTTTCAATCTCTGAAAGCATCTTAGCAACAATATCACGAGTGTTATCTTCATTAGTGGTCGCATTTTTAGATGCTTTTTTTAGGTAAACAGTTCCCATTAGATTTCTCCAATTAGTTAAAAATAAATAAGTTAATAGTTACGCTGGGCAACTTTGGTAACCCAACATCAATGATGTTGGGTTGAAAGGTGGATACGAAATTCTTGCTTTAAGTAATGGCCCAGAGTGAGAGGCTTGGAACGAAGGCAAGCAATAACACAACAGACATCATGGCGATAACAAACGGAATTGCGTATCTGGCAATTGACAATATAGGCGTACCAGTAATGCCTGATACCACAAACAGATTAAGCCCTAGTGGCGGGGTGATGAAGCCTACACCCAACGCAGTCACCATCATTATGCAGAAATGAATTTCATGCATGCCGATGTCTTGAGCCAATGGCAACATGATAGGCGCCAAAATTACAATGTTTGGAGTGGTCTCCATTACGCAGCCTGCTAGGATCAAGATGCCAATCATTAGCAAGATGATATAAGTTGGATCCTCGGTGATATCTTTAATCATATAGACAAAACCCTGCGGTACATCCAATGCCGCTAATGTCTGTGCTAAAGGAAGTGCTAAAGCAATAATTGGCAAAATCACACCGTTGACCTTGGCTGAACTAGCCAGCATTTTTGGGAAATCTGCTAAAGTGATAGTGCCCTGCCACAAGCCAATAATGATAGTAACGATTACAGCAATAGCTGCCGCTTCCGTTGGGGTGAATATGCCACTGTAAATACCGCCTAGAATTACGACTGGAACTAACAATGCATAGCGGCCATCAACCATAGTTTCAATAATACGCTTTAGTGAGAAACCATACTCTGATCTTTCATGCTTATAGATATTATTTAAGATAATATTTGAGAGCATAATGCAAGCCATCACCATCAAGCCAGGAATCATTGCAGCTAAAAACAGAGTAGATGAAGAAATGCCAAGAGTTAAACCTATGATAATGTAAGCAATAGACGGAGGAATAAGAATGCCGGTACAAGCACCTGATGCGACCAATGCACAAGCGTAAGCCCGAGGGTAACCCTGTTCAACCAATCTGTCGATAGTCATGCGACCAACACCTGCTGCACCTGCGGCATCCGAACCTGAGATACAGGCAAAGAAACCACAGACCAGCACTGTCGCAGTGCCAAAGCCAGTTTTTGCGCCACCAGTCAATGCTTCGGCAATGTCTAATAGTTTTCTGGATAGTCCAGTACGAACCAGCACATCACCGGTCAAAATAAATAGTGGAATTGCAATTAATGCGAAAGCATCGATGCCGTCAAATAATGCTTCACCTAGAAGGCCAAGCGGCAACACTTCGGTTACCCAAAGCATCAGAATAGAAATAGAGCCAAGCACAACCCAAACAGGCACACCTAACGCGAATAACACAACCCCTAATAATAGTGGTCCACCTAGCTCCCAGCCCCAGTCTAGAGAAATTTCAGGATTTAAATAGTCATAATTCATAGTAGTCTCTCTTTAATCGAATAATTTCTGACCGTGATATAGCGGAGTGGACTTATTCCACATGCCGATATCGCGATACAGGGATTGCAAAGTTCTAAATGTAACCATAGAAAAGCCAATGGGAACCGCAGCTAAAAACCATGCCTGTTGTATGCCCAGACCATGTGTCACTGAGCCGAACTTTATCGTGACTGAGAGCATTTCAAATGAATAGTAAAGTGCAAAACAAGCGACAATAAGTGTGATAAGGTCGCCGAAAATGTAAATAAATAGCTGGCCTTTTCGGGGTAGGAAATTCTGGATGACATCAATGCGAATATGGGCACGCTCTTTAATAGCAGCGGAGGCACCTATCCATGCCAAATAAATAAAGCTATAACGAGCGATTTCTTCCCCCCAAGTTGAGGAGTAAGAGAGGGCAAAACGCCTAAAAACTTCAACTCCAATAACCAGCACAATCATGCTGTAAAAAATTAACAATAGCCATCGTTCTCCATCAGCATCTATTTTTTGGAGAAGTGTTTTTGAGTTTTTTTTAGATGTATTTTCTGTCATAGTGGCGCCTCGATATAGCAGGGTGCGAGTGTAACTAAACAAGATTTGGCTGCTGCCAAATCTTGTTTTTAGCGGATATTAAACGTCGTGAACGTAATATTTACCTTGGGTATTTGCAGCCTCAAGAAGTTTGTTAAAGGTATCTAGTGAGCCAGCAAGCTCTACTTTGATATCATTCCAATCTTCTAATTGATGACCAGCTTTATCAACCCACTGCTGAAGTTCTTCTGGCGTTGGTGAGTAGAATTGCACACCAGATGCTGATAGTTCAGCCATGGCATAACCACGTGCAGCTGGAACTTTTGCTAGATTTTGTTGTGCTGTTACTTCGCTGGCAAATAAAATTGCCTCTTGTAAATGCTCAGGAAGCCCTTCAAACCATTCTAAGTTACAGGAGTAGACTTGTGCATCAGGTACAGAGCGAATAAATGTGACATGCGAAAGCACATCTTTAAAGCCGAATACATTGAGCGCTTCTACTGACGGATCAAGTGCATCAGCAACCCCTTGTTTGATTGCAGATGGTGTTTCGCCCCATGCAACTGGTGTAGGGTTAGCACCTAATAAACGGTAGAACTGCTGTAGGATCTTAGAACCAGGTACGCGGAACTTGATACCTTCTAGTTGATCTGGTGTCTTGATTGGGCCATCAATGCCCTTACGTAATGCAACAACGCGTGGATCAATATTGACATACCATAGTGGTAAGAAGCCTTTGGCGTTTACTTTAGGGTTAACTTCTGACCTCCATGCCTCTGAGTTCACAAGATTCGTAAACTGCTGGTTGTCACCACACCAGTATGGGATGTTGATTAGATCAACAATTGGTGCAAATGGTGCGAAGTTCGCCAATGAGTGCTGTGCAGCTTGAATAGTACCTTGTTGTACTTTCTGTGCTAAAGCACCACCAGCGCCTAGTTGACCGCCAGGAGCGAGTTTTACATACACCTCGCGGTTAGATAGGTTTTGGATGTTTTCTTTAAAATCTAGCTGCATAATAGGGTAACTGCGTGAAGCGCCTAATCGATATGCAGTTGCGATGGTCATTTTATGTTTGGCATTCTTCTCTAGCTTAGCTTCTTCTTTTGAGATAGCTGCAACGGCTGGAGTCGACATGATAACACCAGAAGCTAGAGCAACTGTAGCGGCAGTGAAGCCGTACTTACCAGCAACTGAAAAGAAGCGGCGACGCTCTAATGAGCTTATTGAATCATTATTAGACTGAGTCATTTTTTCTCCTAATTTTTATGGATGGTATTGATTACATCTGAAAACTTATCGGTTCGATATAGCGAGCCGATATTACTGAGACTCACGCTCTTCTATAAATAAAATCTCTATGACAAAGAAAATACAGGCCAGTGCTAGTAAAATAAATTCTACGGTGACCGGCAGGCTGATTGGCAATGTACTTGAGGTAAATACTAGAGAGAGCTTGCCAACAATAATATTGGCAAAATAAATCGCAAAAAAGAAAATTGAGATCCACAGAGGGGTGCGGGTAGTTTTTGTGCTGTTGTTCATAAATCACCGTTGAATTTCCTAATGTAAGCGCTTACATATTACTAAGATTTGATTCTTTGTCAATATAAATAGCCAGTTTAGAAAAAATTAGTGTTTTTGCTTGAAAAAGAACCAAAAGGCTATAATTTGTTTAATATAATTAATTATGAAAAAGACATCTCCTACCTTACAAGACGTTGCTAAATATGCTGGGGTTTCCACTGCCACTGTATCGCGTTGTTTGAATGATCCACAAATTGTCCGTTCTGAAGTTAGGGATAAAATTCACTCAGCAATAGAACAGTTGCGCTATGTACCACACGGCGCAGCTAGAGCGCTTGCATCACGCAAAACTTACACTATAGGCGCTATCGTGCCGACGCTAGACAACGCTATTTTTGCAGAGGCAATTCAATATTTACAAAGGGGGTTGCGCAGAGGAGACTACACTCTACTAATCGCCAGCAGTGGCTATTCGTTAGATGAAGAGCTAAGAGAGGTCAAGAATTTAATTGGCAGGGGCATAGATGGTTTGGTATTAATTGGTGAACTTCACCATCCCGAAGTTTTTTCGGCCATTGAGGAGCAGCAAATTCCCATTATAAATCTCTGGACTTACAACCCTGACTCTGTATACAGTTGTGTAGGTTTTGATCATATAAAAGCAGGCAGAAAACTAGCTATGCATTTATTAGAGCAGGGTCATCGAGAGTTCGGCGCGATCTCAGCCTTGCTGGAAAATAATGATCGCGCAATAGCTAGGTTAAAGGGATTTGTCGACTGTATCGAGGAAAATGGCTGTAATTTTTCAGAAGATAGGGTAATGGAATGCCGTTATACGGGTGAGCAAGGCCGGCTTGCGATGCGTAGTTTGATTCAGCGTCACTCGCAAATAACAGCAGTAATCTGTGGCAACGATATTCTCGCTCTGGGTGGCCTATGTGCTGCTCGTGAGTTAGGGTTAGTAGTGCCAACAGATCTTTCGATAACAGGTTTTGATAATATGGAAATCATCCCCTCATTACTTCCCAAGCTTACTACCGTAAACTCACCTTCTCGGCGAATGGGGCTTCATGCTGCCAAATATTTACTAAGAAGACTGCGGCAAGATACAAGGCAGATCGAACGAATCGAGCTTCACGCAGAGTTAATCGTTAGAGAAACCACTGCGCCACCGACTAACTCTTGTTAATCATTCTTAACCGCTAAACATCAAAGATAAACTTGATTTTTAATGAAGTTGAAAAGGCGGAATCCATTTACCGATAGGGGTATTCGCTAACCAGCCAAAGAGTGTATTTCTTAGAGAATACCAAAAGCCGCCTAAGAGCACGATGCTAATGCCAATAAGTAGGAAAAGATTAATATAGCTAAAGCTGACTCCTACGCTAACAACATTGCTTAGCATAAAGAAGAAATAAATCACTGATGCCAGTAATATTGCACGCCTATCTACTAGTAGTGCTACTAGAATTAACAGGCCATATACTATCAAGGCAATGAACTGTATGCTTTGTGCAGCCAGATTAGTATTGCTACTTAGATAAAACAAAAAACCATGAGTTAGTGCGGGCGCAGCCAGCAAGTGTAACCAGAAACCTGCGTCAGCTAAATAGGTCTGACGGCGCGGATCTCGGCTGTCGAAAACCATCGCGATGGTGAATGTTGTAATGCCCATTATCCAGAGGGTTAGAGAATAGTTTTCAGGTTTTAACCAAGTTAAAAACGCTGCACCGATGTTAAAGGCAATCGCCATCATGCTGAAAGGCAGACGATAGCGGAGGAAGTATAGAAAGCCAGTGATAGCACAGGCCGAAAATGCCCATACAGCGGTATTGCTAGCTGATTGAAGCATGCCACTTGCATTAAAGCCCCATGAGTAAATGCTACCGATGGTCGTACTCGATTTATTGCTGTAAGGCAGTATCGTTAAAATAAACCATAGGATCGAGGTTAATAGCATCATTCCCGGTAACACCAATTTTCTTTTTCTAACTAACCACTCGGATAATAGGATATAGCCAGCAATAATGGCGATATAAATTACAGAGGGAAATGACATGATCATCAAAGTGATAGTCATAAATAAAATACCGATAGTGATGAAAATATCACCAAAACTACGGATGAATTTTAACGGCTCTTCAGAGCTATCTATAGTGTCTTCGGGAGCATTCGTTAAGGAAGGCGAGGAAGCGTCTGTAGCTGTTTTCTCCTGAGAGGAGTCGCTATTGTTTTGCATTTCCGCAAGCAGTTGTTCCGCCTGTTGTTCAGTGATAATGCCTTTCTCGACCGCTTTTTGTATCTCGTTACTCATCGTTTCTCCTAGGTTCGTAAGACATGTCGAATAATTTTCCGTGAAGTTTGGTTGAATATATTAAAGCAAAAAATTGTTATCAGCACTTCGTAAGTCATATCGCTGTGGATCCTGCTGATTTGGCTGTAAATATTGAGCAAGGTCATTATAACTATTGCGATTAAAGCGAGCACAGAGATTGTCTCTCACGAACACATAGGGAACAGCAGTTTGATGAGCTGCATTTGCAATTTTAGAGCTGGCGATTGGGTGATCTTTATCAATAGTTACCCAATCGCCGACATTCGTTCTGGCTAGAATGCGCTGCTGTGTAGTGCTCGATCCTGTTACCGAAATTTCAGTGATGACAAAAGGCAAATCTTCAACCGTAATTTGCCATTTTTCCACGGGCGTTACTAAAAAATAGTCATTGGCTTCTTTTTTAAGAACAGTCGAGTAAAGTCGAATTAGAGCTGGTCTTTTTATAGGAGTGCCATCAAGCCACCAGTCTCCATTTTGTTTGATAACACATTGCATGTCACCAGAGAGTGGCGGATTCCACTTGGCTACAGGTGGTAGGGCTGTGTTATCTGAATATTGTTGAATCTGCTGGTAAAAACTTGCTGTCATAGCTTCCTCGGCACACCAAAGGTTGCCGAGGGCTGATGCAGGTGCGCGAATAAAATAATTTATAGGAGTGTAGCAAGATTATTCAAAACCGTCTCTGATAGTAATAATGTATCAATCCAGAACCAAGCGTTCAATAAAACGATTACCCAAAAAACTAACTGGTAGGATTTTTTCTGAGTTTTGTGCCTAAAAGCCTGCTGTCCCAATAAACTGCCAGGCCACCCTCCTAAAAGCTCAAGCAGATGCAGACTGCTTTCAGGTATGCGCCAAGTACCGGCTTTGGCTTTTGTCTTATCTACAGCAAATAGCACAAAACTGATCGCACTCATACCGATAGTCAAGATAAGCGGCAAAGCACTGCGTGAAAAGATAAACAGGGATAAAACGACGGGTACTGCTATCAAAGCCCAATGCCATAACGGCAAGCCTAGAAAAGTTGCAATGTTGCTGGCAGAGGTCTTGTTCTTGCTAGCTAAGCCTTGGCTTTCTAATCTAACATTAATGGCCTTGTCTTTGTTGTTTCTGCCAGCACCGATTTGATATTGAACTTTCTCGCCAATACTTGGCTTTTGTTTATTAGGAATATCGGAAATATGTAAAAACATATCTTCTGAGCCATCATCAGGCTCTATAAAACCAAAGCCTTTTCGGTCTTGCCATGTTTTAACTTTGCCTTGTAATCTTGCGTTCATGCGACTGCCTTTATGGTATTATCTTAAAGATTCTCTTCAAAACTAAATTTTTCTAAATTGGTACGCAAAAAAAATAAATATGCACAGTTCGCGCGACTTTGCGGACATGAAATTGATAAAAATTGAACGGTAAAAGGTGGATATTGTTCAATTTTGTTGTTATCTAAACAATTAAGCCTTGATTTTGTAAAAGAATAATTTCTTACTAAGTTAAGGGTTGGTGTGACTCTAAGTGTTAACTTAAATAAAAGTTAATCCCTAGAGGTTTTTTATCGCCTAAAGTAGCGAATTCCTGCATAAATTATATCATGCTGATAAAAGTAAACAGAACTAATCAATAGCAACTAGAGAAAGAAAGCACATTTTTTCGCGTTCAATTATTTTCAGTTTAAAGACACTTAATGAACTTTTCATGGTCCTCAAAGCGCAAGTGAAACGCATGTTTGTATAACGCTTTTGGCAATGCTCTCCCAAAAGAGCTAAAAGTTATAAAACTTGGCATGGCAAACTCCTAGTAAATTATAAAAACAGAGAGATACTCTGTGTCATAACTAAGTAGTCAGGAGTTTGGAAAAAAGTAGTTTGAGAATGAAAGAGCATTGCAAAGCTGCCTTATGGCAAAGCGCCTACTCCGGTCAGAAAACCAGTGCTATACCGACAACACCAGCTTTATCGAGCTTCGCTTGTT
>CAKMZF010000107.1:0-4664 GCA_929200405.1 uncultured Gammaproteobacteria bacterium
TTAGTGTTACCGCCAGCCAAATCTTTAGCTGCCTTTTCAATCATCAACACCCTTGCGCCTGTTTCGCAAGCGCTAATGCCAGCACAAAGTCCAGCATTTCCTGAGCCAACCACGATGACATCCCATTTCTCCATAACCATATCCATAACTAATGTTTCGAGAGCGATTACAATTACATTTCACTGACTGCAACTTATTGTATACTCGTGCATGCAATATTTCAAATTACCTCAGACTTCTCAAATACCAAAGGTCAAAGCCCTGACATTCTTTAGGAATTGACTGCTTTCATCTCTTTACCTTTTATTATTCGCACTATTACTAGCCATATAAGGCTGCTATGGCTAAAATAGCATTACCTTTAAAATTCAAATGATTCAGAGAGCCATATGCGTCAAGCTGCTGTTACCCGCAACACTAATGAAACTAAAATCACCGTCGATGTAAACCTTGATGGTTCCGGAAAATGTCAACTAGATACTGGCGTACCTTTTCTGGAGCATATGATTGAGCAAATCGCTCGTCATGGGCGGGTAGATATCACCGTTAATGCCGATGGAGACAATCATATTGATGACCACCACACCGTTGAGGATATTGGCATCACTCTCGGGCAGGCATTGGCACAGGCGCTGGGCGACAAAAAAGGCATTTATCGCTATGGCCATGCCTATGTACCTTTAGATGAAGCGCTATCTCGCGTGGTCATCGACTTTTCAGGCCGCCCAATGCTGACCTACAATGTCGAATACACCCGCGCTTTAATCGGTCGCTTTGATGTCGATCTTTTCCGTGAGTTTTTTCAGGGCCTAGTCAATCACGCCCAGATGACGCTTCATATTGATAACCTGCGTGGCATTAACGCCCATCATCAGGCCGAAACTATATTTAAAGCCTTCGGTCGCGCTTTGCGTAGCGCTGCCGAGTTGGATCCCCGCGCCAATGGTGAGATTCCCTCTACCAAAGGCACATTGCAAGGTTAACCAAAAAGAATATCTGAAATTATGAAAATAGCTGTTATTGACTACGGCATGGGAAATTTGTTTTCCGTGATGTCTGCTTTACGTCGCGCCGAGCCTTTGGCTGAGGTCACTCTTGCCAATACCCCAGAAGCAATTAACGCTGCTGATCGGGTAATTTTGCCTGGTCAGGGAGCGATAAAAGGCTGCATGAATGCGCTAGCTGAACAAAATATGCTTGAGGCAATACACTCAGCGGCGGAAAACAAACCTTTTTTTGGCATGTGCCTTGGGCCACAGGTTATGCTCAGCCATAGCGAAGAAAATGGTGGTGTTGATGCCCTTGGTATTATTGAAGGCACGGCTCTTCACCTCAGTGAAATTACTAAGCAATATAACGCTGAGGCTCACAATGAAGCGCATGATGAAACTAGACGCTTAAAGATTCCACATATGGGTTGGAATCAGGTACAGCACTTTGACCACAAATTGTGGAATGGCATTTCGCAGCAGAGTTGGTTTTACTTCGTGCATAGTTATTTCATGCTGCCCTCTGAGCCAGAAGCCGTTGCCGCTAGCTGCGAATATGGCGCTAATATCTGCGTCGCTATCGCCAAAGAAAACTGCTTTGGGGTACAGTTTCACCCAGAGAAAAGTGCTGAAAATGGCCTGCGCCTGTTACATAATTTCTGCCATTGGCAGCCATAGAAGCAACTTACAAGCCTGTGATTTTCACAGCGCTAATTTAACCAAAATACATTAATTGATGATCCAAATATTATGCTAATTATTCCTGCTATCGATCTTAAAAACGGCCAATGCGTTCGCCTCAAGCAAGGCAAATTCGATGATGTCGATGTGTTCTCTGACAGCCCTGTTGAAACCGCAAAGAAGTGGGCCGCTATGGGTTGCGAGCGTCTGCATTTGGTTGACTTAGATGGCGCTTTGGAAGGCTCTCCTATGAACCACCAAGCCATTGCCAATATTACCAAAGCATTGCCAGAGTTACCTATCCAAATCGGTGGTGGCATTAGAGACTTAGCAACCATTGAGACTTATCTGGGTCTGGGGGTGCAGTATTGCATTATCGGCACCAAAGCTGTGCAAAACCCTGAGTTTGTAACCGAAGCTTGCCAAGCTTTCCCTGGACACATTATTGTTGGCATGGATGCTCGCGATGGCAAGTTAGCCATTAAAGGCTGGGAAGAGCAATCGAATGTTTCAGCAGTTGAGTTAGGTAAAACCTTTGCCAGTGCTGGTGTAAGTGCGATTGTTTATACTGATATCGCCAAAGATGGGATGATGGGCGGTGTCAATATAGAAGCAACGGCAGACTTGGCGAAGCAAACAGGCATTCCAGTGATTGCCTCTGGCGGTGTGCATAAGTTAGAAGACATATCTGCATTATTACCGTACGAAACAGATGGTGTTAGTGGTGTCATTACTGGTCGAGCCATTTATGAGGGGACTTTAGATTTACCAGCCGCTATCGCCTTAACTCAATCTCAAAAAGGTCAGTCTTAATGCCATTAGCCACCCGAATAATCCCCTGTCTAGACGTAGATGGCGGCCGTGTTGTCAAAGGCGTCAACTTTGTTGATATCCGTGATGCTGGAGACCCTGTAGAGGTAGCCAGACGCTATAATGCTGAAGGCGCTGATGAGCTGACCTTTTTAGATATTACCGCCAGCTCTGATGATCGTGCTACGATTGTTGATGTTGTGCAGCAGGTTGCCCAAGAAATCTTTATTCCACTTACCGTTGGCGGCGGCATTAGAACGGTCGCCGATGTTCGCAAGATGCTCAATGCAGGGGCAGACAAAGTCTCGATTAATACCGCTGCGGTAGTAAACCCAGATTTTGTGCGTGAAGCGGCGGACTTCTTCGGTAGCCAGTGCATTGTCGCGGCAATAGATGCCAAACGCGTCAATGCGACTGATCAAGCGCCGAGATGGGAGATATTTACCCACGGTGGCAGAAAAGAGACAGGTCTTGATGCGATAGCATGGGCCAAGAAAATGGCAGACTTCGGTGCCGGAGAACTTCTAGTTACCAGCATGGACAGAGATGGCACCAAGATTGGTTTTGATCATGAGTTATTACACGCCATTAACGCTGTGGTCAATGTGCCCATCATCGCCTCAGGCGGTGTTGGCAATTTAGACCATTTGGTTGATGGTGCCAGAAATGGCGCTGATGCGGTATTGGCAGCTAGCATCTTCCACTTTGGCGAATACACCGTTGGCGAAGCCAAACAACATATGGCAGACGCAGATATTACCGTTCGCCAAACCGATAAAAAACTATAAATATCCCTTATGAGTGATTTTCTACAAATATCCCAAACCGAAGCTGAGAAATTAGCCGATGCGATAAAGTACGATGACAGTGGCTTAGTGCCAGCAATCGCACAAGACGCCCAAACCGGTCAAAACCTAATGCTTGCCTATATGAACCATGAGGCAGTGGTGCAAACCCTACTCACTGGCACTGCAGTTTACTGGTCTCGTTCACGCCAAAAACTCTGGTGTAAGGGCGAAACCTCTGGCCATACCCAAAATATAAAATCAATCAGTTTAGACTGTGATGCCGACTGCATCTTGATGCAAGTCGAGCAAATTGGAGGCATCGCCTGCCATACGGGACGCGCCCATTGCTATTTCCGCATTGCCACCGTGGCTGATGGTCAAGCGCAATGGCAGGAACAAGGCGAAATATTAAAATCTAATGAGGAAATATATGGCAAATCTAGCCAGTGACACACGCGGTGATGGTGATATTAGCTATCGCCTATCGCAGCCACAAGATCTTGAAAATATGCTCATGCTCAATCAAGCCAATGTTCCTGCGGTCGGCATATTAGAATTATCAGCACTAGAAAAGTTAATTACCAATGCCAAGGTAAGTATCTGCGCGACAGTCAATGAGAACCTCGCCGGTTTTATCATCGCCTACGCACCTAAGGCAGACTATCAGAGCAGCAATTACCAATGGTTTGAAAATCATTATGACAAACATCTATATATCGACCGCATAGCGGTAGATGGGCAGTACCGCAAGCTTGGCATTGGCAAAGGTTTATATGAGCAGCTAGCGTTGCATCTCGATGGGCTAGAGCGCATGACCTGTGAAGTCAATCTTGACCCACCAAATCCTGTTTCCATGGCATTTCATCAAACATTAGATTTTCGCTTAGTCGGTGAGCAGGTGCCTAGCTATGACTATGTGAAAAAAGTCGCTATGCTATGCAAGGAATGCAACTAAAGAAATCACTAGGGAATTAGATATGATCTCGGAATCCATCTGGCAACAACTCGATAATGTATTGCAGCAACGCAAAAATGCCACTGCTGATAGCTCATATGTCGCGAGCTTATATCACAAAGGCTTAGACACTATATTAAAGAAAGTCGCAGAGGAGTCAGGGGAAACCATCATGGCTGCAAAAGATGTTGCCCAGCTCTCAGATAAATCCAAACTCACCTATGAAGTCACAGATTTAATCTTTCATCTCATGGTGCTATTGGCTGACCAAGGATTAAGCTCAGAAGACATAGAAGCAGAACTGCAACGCCGGTTTGGTCTATCCGGCCATGAAGAAAAAGCCAGTCGCTAAAAAACTGGCAACTTGAACTACTGCTAGACAAGCACCACGACAGTCCCTCACATGAACCACCTACTGCTCGTCAACCCAAGCTCCGGCCG
>CAKMZF010000107.1:4764-9277 GCA_929200405.1 uncultured Gammaproteobacteria bacterium
CGCAGCTCAGCCAGCCAACCAGCCATTTTATCAACAGCATCGCCTCCGGTTTTGATGCCCAAGTCGGCATAAGCGCCAATAACATTCCACTTTTGCGGGGACAAATCGTTTATGTACTAGCACTGCTCTATCATCTGATCAAAGGCAGCAAACAAAACCTCGCCACACTGCGCTTCATCAATACTCAGCAAGCAATAGCAGATTATAAAGGTCCACTCGCACTAGCCGCGACATCCAATGGCGTCTGCTATGGTGGCACATTTCATATAGCACCAGATGCCAGCTTAGATGATGGATTATTTGATGTCGTCATCGGTGAATGGCATGGTAGACTTGCCACCCTAAAGATCATTTTCGGCCTGCTTAAAGGCAAACATATGCAATCAAAGCACGTCCACGGTTGGCAATGTCAGGGCATCAATATAAGCACCGAAAACCCTATCCCCATCGCCAGTGACGGCGAACTTGTCCATGAGGCTGTCACCAAATATCAAGTCACAGTATTGCCAAAAGCACTACCACTGTTAATTAAGGTGTGAATTCTAAAATCCTATGATCATTAAAAATATAGGCATTAATATTTCATTTTCTTAATTTTTTTGTGAAAAAATACAAACTATATGTTACAATTAGTCATTATTAACACATAGTTTTACGTACGCAGGGTGCAATCTAAATATGAAAAACATTCTTATCACTATACAAAAATTATCTCTACTTTCAATTTTAATATTTAGCAATGTTCTTTACGCACAGCTTCCAGGTGGCACTGTTACTGACTGGGATGGAGACGGTGTAATTAATACTGTTGATCTGGATGATGATAACGACGGTGTTTTAGATATTCATGAAGGGCGCATTTGCAATACAGCGAACCTAAATTCGGACTTACGCTCTGGTAGTTGGACCGCTCCTGAATCACCCGACCCACAAAGTTATGGCGTTTCTGCTCCTTCGGGGAGTCCTAATTCTATTATTTTTAACAATATAGATGACGGCTGTCAAAGTTATACTGCTAATATCTCAGGTGCTACTGCAAACCAAACCAATAATCTTAGCTTTACAGTGAAGTCTACAAATGGATCGAACCCGCAAACTCAAACAGCAAGAGTTTCTATAAACGGTGTTGTCAAAGCAAGTTATAGTACAGTTTCAACGGGAAATCCTTCATCTGTCCTGATCTCAAATTCTAATATCGCATTTGTTCCAACAGCAACAGATTTCACTTTGTCAATTGTATGGTGTGCACCAGATGATAATTCGAATCGCGAGACATATTCTCAAGGAGCGGATCTATTTTTTGAAAAAGTCAAATTAAATGATGAAATCTCTAATACAACCTGTACATCTGATTTAGATACCGACAAAGATGAAGTTCCTGATGCTTTAGATCTAGATAGTGATAATGATGGTATCTCAGATTTAGTAGAGGCTGGAACAATAACGATTACGAGCATAACTTCACTCGCACAGACATATCCAAATGGATACTATCAATCTAGCAGTGTTACAGAAAACGGAGTTCCGACTGTGGCAAATTCTGGTTCTGGTTATTTACGCGGAACAGGCACAAACCTAGATTCTGACTCAGATGGCATACCAGATGCCATAGAAGTTCAACCTACTACAGGGTATGTCCCGCTTAATACCCATTCGCTAGTAAACGGTGTATTCGCTTTGCATATTCCTCAAGATACAGATAATGATGGAACTCCAGATTACCATGATGAGGACTCAGATTCAGACTCTATGCTAGACTCAGATGAGAGAGGTATTACCATTAGCTTTACCTATAGTCATACAGATGGAGACATCACTCCTTCAACAGCATTAGCCAATCAATTTGGTGACAGAACCGAAGTGGCGTATCGAGAATCTTTATTTGCACAAAATGACACCGCAACTGTTAACTCAGGGGAATCGGCCACCATCTCAGTTTTAGCAAATGATACTTATCCAAATGGCTTAACCACAAATGGGCTAACAATAGTCAATATAGAAGGCGGCGGAACAGCAACAGTAACAGACAACAATGAAGTTTTATTCCAATCACCCCCAAACCAAACCTCCACGACAACAGTCACATATCAGATATGCGACACAATAGGAAAATGTAGTACAGCGACCATTACCATCGGCCCAAGTCAGGTAGCACTCTTTATTAAAGCTAAGTTATTAGGCTCTTTAATTAATAGCACAGACAATTTAATGCGCGATGATTTAAGGCGATTAGGCCACCTTCCATCTGAAACTCCCTATTTAGCTGATACATCCTTTGGACAATTCATCAGTAAAGGCCTTAGTAACGGCTCAGAGCAAGCCAGTAGTGATGCATTTACAGACAGAGGATCAAATAGTGTTGTAGATTGGGTTTTTATTCAGCTTCGTGACTCAACAAATTCAAGTGAAGTTAAAGAAACCCGTAGCGCTTTAGTTCAAAGAGATGGAGATATTGTAGATATAGACGGTCTTAGCCCACTATACTTCCCTGGAGCCTATACAGGCACTTCCTATTACATCAGCATTAGACATCGTAATCACCTTGGTGTTATGACTGCCATGCCAATTATGCTCACAAGCAATACAGCTATTGATTTTACACAAGATGCTGATTCGGGTGAGAAATTCTATGAAATAGAGTCAAAATATGAAGGCTATGAGCAGGCACTATTCAACAGCGAATATTCTCTATGGCCAGGAAATGCAAATGGAGACAATAAAATCAAGTACCAAGGCGGCTCCACAGACTTAAACAGAACAAGTGGAGAAGTTAGAATACACCCTGATAATCCAAATCAATTACTGAACTTCGATAATGCTATTGGTTATTATAATGGAGATATTGATATGGATGGGAAAGTTAAATACCAAGGCACAAATGTCGATACAAATGTAGTTTTAGGAGTCATAGTAAATATATACCCTTTAAATACAACAAAATCATTCAATTATGACTTAACTACAGAACAATTGCCAAGTAAGAATTAATATCATTATGATGCAAGAAATAATAACTATAATTTCTTGCATCATATAACAAGTCATAACAAGTGCTACCTAGAGAAAAGCAAATTTACTGACTAGATGGATGAAAGCTTGATCCAAAGCTTTCATCCTCAAACACATCTCTGCTTAAAAAGCATAAACTTGCTATGCTATAGATAGTACAGCTTCTTTAAAAGTTCATTCACTAGTCTTAAAATCTGACAATACCCCTTTCCAAAGAATTTGAGCAATACATCATGGACTGTTTTGTCAGCTATAGCGGCAGTAGCATTAGACGCATATTCGGTGGACTAGGCATATTTAAAGATGATCTAATGTCCCGATGATTACGGTGCGAACCAATATCACTCCAGAAAAAATATTTGAGCCTAATAAATAGAAAGCTTAGGCTTAACCGAATGAAGACTGCCGTCTTTGACCTTTTCTAACCAAAGTATTATAAAAAACAAGGCTGGATGGTCAGCTAGCATCACTTTTTTTAAATTTAATGAGATTAAAGATACTATGGTTCACGGCAATCAGAGCTTGTGCAGACAATTATAGGATGTAGGGCATACTAAAATAGCCAGTTAGTTAGAGATGATAAATCCACCTTCATCAACTTAAAGATTATCGACATATCAAAGTCATTGTGTTTATTGAAACTTAGCCTATTTGAGAAAAGAGATTTAATGACATTACAGAGAGATAATACTCTCCACAATAAGATACCTAATCTTAATTAAGTGATGTTGCTGTGAAAGCTATCGGAATAGTTATGATATGAAATATAAACTTTCTATTTATAATGCAATTTTTTTCGATTTTCTATGTTTAAAAATCTACAGAGTCAAAAAAAAAGAAATTTAATTTCTATTTATGATTTTTTTAAACAAAAATAGACTTTATTTTCCTATTTTAAGAACTAATTATAAAAATATATTGTGATTTAGAGAGGTTGTGATAGTATGACTTTATTGAAACTTCAGAGTGCTATAAAAATAGATTTTAAGAAATCAGTTTTCTCGGCATGTAATATTTTTGTCTGTTGCCAGACTAAACCCCCGCAGAGAGGGCATCTCTGTGACTGAACTCCTCAGTGTTTTTCCTTTGCTCCATAGAGGATCAGCCGCATGTGCCCACATGCGGTCTTTTTTTTCAAAAAACCTCCAAACAAATCTTGCA
This sequence comes from uncultured Gammaproteobacteria bacterium, assembly GCA_929200405.1. Taxonomy (GTDB): domain Bacteria; phylum Pseudomonadota; class Gammaproteobacteria; order Cardiobacteriales; family CAKMZF01; genus CAKMZF01. The sequence continues at coordinate 8,935 of CAKMZF010000107.1, forward strand.
TAAAAATTGCACAATTTATTTTTTTCCTTCAAATAACGAGAAGTTATTGTCGTTTTGAGTCATGACATTTAAAGTAACTGAGCGCAATCATTCATAAAGCACCAAAAAAAAGATCTACTAAAGTAGATCTTCCTTTAAAAACAGTTAAAGCAGATTATTTAGTGATGATGTCCACCTGGACCATGCACATGACCGTGCTCTAGCTCTTCTGCTGATGCTTCGCGAACATCTTCAACCGTTACAGCGAAGTTTAGCTGCACACCAGCTAGCTCATGATTACCATCAACGGTAACTGTATCGCCTTCAACAGCCACAACTCTCACTGGAACAGGGCCTTGGTCTG
>CAKMZF010000108.1 GCA_929200405.1 uncultured Gammaproteobacteria bacterium
AGCAACTATACCGGAGCAGGTTTTGGTTACTTTATGAAAAGTAACGTTAGAAATAAGTTCTAATAAAATTCATAATGTTTGGAGGTTAGTGACAAGCTCTACCATCGGGGATTTAAAAGCTTTTCTTTCTCTGTTACTTTTCATAAAGTAACCTTAGAGATAAGCTTTGGTAAACAATTAATCTTTAAAGCTAGGTAATCACAGTATCAACCTAACCCTCCATTAAGTCTTAGGTAAAGTTACCCCTGTTTGACCTTGGTATTTACCGCCACGATCACGGTATGAGGTTTTACAAACTTCATCGGATTCGTAAAATAACATCTGTGCTACACCTTCGTTGGCATAGATTTTTGCTGGCAATGGTGTGGTGTTAGAAAACTCCAGTGTCACATGCCCTTCCCACTCCGGCTCTAGTGGCGTGACATTCACAATGATTCCGCAACGCGCATAGGTCGATTTACCCAAACAGATCGTTAGCACCGAGCGTGGTATGCGAAAGTACTCTACCGTTCTCGCCAATGCAAATGAGTTCGGCGGGATAATACAGACGTCGCTTTTGATGTCCACAAAGCTATTGGCATCAAAGTTTTTTGGGTCTACCACGGCTGAGTTAATATTGGTAAAAATCTTGAACTCATCAGCACAGCGCACATCATAACCATAGCTTGAGGTGCCGTAGGAAACAATTTTCTCACCGTTTCGGCTGCGAACTTGACCCGCCTCATATGGCTCGATCATTCCCTGTTCGTTCGACATCCGCTCTATCCAATTATCCGACTTTATACTCATGCCATACCTATTTATAATTATCTTTGCTTATTCTTAGTTCGCTTCTTAGTTTCATTGCAACGTCAAGTGCACTCACTACTATCTAAATCGCTACTCTATAACAATATTTGGAAATTTGCTCTTATAACTTTTCTTGCCTGCTGATAGCTTAGCACTGGTTTTTACCGCTATCCGGCGATACTGATCGGCTATTTCGCTGTCTGGCTGTGCTATCACTGTTGGTTTACCGGCATCGGTATGCTCTCTGATAGCGATATCCAAAGGCAAGCTACCGACCATTTCTACATCATGGTCTTTTGCCAGACGCTCAGCACCGCCTTCACCAAAAATCCGTTCTTCGTGACCACAGTTTGAGCAGATATGAGTGCTCATATTTTCAACCACACCAAGTATGGGTAGTTTTACTTTCTCAAACATTTTAACCGCTCTTACCACGTCTAATAGCGCAATATCTTGTGGCGTAGTCACAATTACCGAACCATTCACAGGTATTTTCTGCGCTAATGTCAGTTGTATATCTCCAGTCCCCGGTGGTAAATCAATAATTAAATAATCCAACGCCTCGCCACCGTTATGATAACCCCAGAGTGTGTCCCTAAGCAGTTGCTCTAACGCCCCTGTTGCCATTGGCCCACGCCAAATAATGGCATCATCACCCTTGACTAGAAAACCAATGGACATCACTTCTAGCCCATATTGCACCATAGGGATAATAGATTTACCGTCGGTGCTATCCGGTTTACCAGATAAACCTGTCATATCCGGTTGGCTTGGGCCGTAGATATCGGCATCTAATATACCGACTTTCGCGCCTAACTGTGATAGCGCGAGCGCCAAATTGACTGAAGTAGTAGACTTGCCAACACCGCCTTTACCAGAAGCGACAGCTATTACATTCTTTACCCCTTTAACTGGCTGGCCACCCTGTGCCTCTCGCTCTACTAGGGAGTAATCAATGCTTAGGATAACTTCATTAATTTCACTATCACCAGTTTTGACTGCCTCTGTCAGCGCGACTCTGAGATCAGCAACAAAAGTTTCATAAGGAAAGTTAAAGCTTAACTGTACAACTAGCTTATCACCTTGCTTGCTAACATCATGGCTGCTAATGCAATCTGATATTGCTAGTCCCGTGATTGGCTCTATAAAGTCTAATATAATATCTTGATGCATAATTTTTCCTACATTCGTTTGGCTTGCTAAGGTGCCAAAAATCATTACACTGCCAGCCTAATAACCTGTATAAGACTTGTTCTCTAGCGATAAAAGCTTGCCAACTTAACTTTGACCAACGGAAAATTAGTTATTGACACCTGTCTATCGTTGCCAATCATCATGACAAGCCTCAACATTAGTATGGCATTAGTCATGGCATAAATGCCGTGTTTATCGTATATTTACGCAGTCTTAGGTGGCTAAAGCAACCTATCACAAAGCGATAATACTGCCTTAAGTATGGCGGCAGTTTACCTGAGAGCAGGCTATCAATAAATAGTCAAACAACGAAACAATGAATATGATCCAAACTTCTTTACAACTCCCCTCTATGCCCAGACAAATACTCGTAACCAGTGCGCTGCCTTATGGTAATGCTGCCATTCATTTGGGTACCATGCTAGAGGCAATACAGTCGGATATTTGGGTTCGATACTATAAGCTCATGGGCCATGAGTGTTATTACATCTGCGCAGATGATGCTCACGGCACTCCGATTATGCTCTCTGCCGAAAAAGCGGGCATTAGCCCACAGGAGCATATAGACAAGATGCAAGCCAGTCATATCGCGGATTATCAAGGTTTCTTAATTGATCATGATAACTACCACAGCACTCATAGCGATGAGAACCGCGAGTTGGTTTACAGCATTTATCAAACTCTATTTGATAACAAAGCTATTAACACTAAAGTTATCAAACAAGCTTTTGATCCTGAAAAAGAGATGTTTCTGCCTGACCGTTTTGTTAAAGGCGAGTGCCCAAAATGTGGCACCAAAGAACAGTATGGCGACAACTGTGAGAACTGCGGCGCTACCTATGACCCCACTGAGTTGGTCAACCCCTACTCTATTGTTTCCGGCGCAACGCCTATTGAAAAAGACAGCGAGCAATACTTTTTTGACTTGCCACAGTTTGAAAGTTTCTTAAAAGAATGGCTAGCAGCTGGACATACTCAGCCCGAGATCAGCAATAAAATGCAGGAGTGGTTTGAGGACGGACTACACCCGTGGGATATTAGCCGAAATGCTCCCTATTGGGGCTTTGAGATTCCCAATGCACCGGGCAAATATTTTTATGTCTGGCTAGACGCTCCGATTGGCTATATGGCTAGCTTTAAAAACTTCTGTGATAAAAAAGGGTTAGATTTTGATCAATTCTGGAATGCAGATAGCCAAGCCGAGCTCTATCACATTATCGGCAAGGACATTGCGCGTTTCCATACTCTGTTCTGGCCTGCGGTGCTGCACCATGCTGGTTATCGCACACCTAATGGGGTTTACTGCCATGGTTTTGTCACCGTAGATGGACAGAAAATGAGCAAAAGCCGTGGTACTTTTATCCAAGCTGCGACCTATCTCAAGCATTTAGAGCCAGAATATCTGCGCTATTTCTATGCTTCACGACTTAACGCTTCTATTGAAGACCTAGACCTTAACTTGGAAGATTTTCAGCAAAAGGTGAATAGTGATTTGGTGGGTAAAGTTGTCAACATTGCTAGCCGAAACGCTGGTTTTATTCGCAAGCGTTATGGCAATATTTTGGCCGACACGTTAGATCAGCCTGAGCTATTTGCCCAAAGCATTGAGGTCGCTAATCAGGTCTCTGAGCTCTATGAGCAACGTCAGTTTTCCTCCGCTATGCGTGAGATTATGGCCTATGCCGATATCGTCAACCAATATATCGATGACAAAAAGCCTTGGCAAATGGCCAAAGACGAGTCACTAACGGTAGAAACACAGCAAGTTTGCACCACGGGATTAAACCTGTTTAAACAATTAATGATAATGCTAACCCCTGTTTTACCCAAGATAGCCGCCGAGTCTCAGCGTTTCTTGAACGTAGATCCATGGACTTGGGCAGATTTAAACACTCAGCTACTGGGTCACAAAATCAATAACTTCAAGCCTTTGCTAAATCGGATAGAATCAAGTCAACTTGAGTCAGTTATCGAAGACACCAAGGCAGCGCTGCAAGAAACTCCCGCCGCCAAAGAAGATGACAAAAAAGCGCAAGCCACCACAAGTGATGACAGCAATGCAGCTGCTAAAGACAATGGCTACATAAGCATCGATGACTTTAGCAAGGTTGACCTACGAGTTGCCAAAGTTATAGAGGCAGAGCCAGTTCCTGAGGCAGATAAACTGCTAAAGCTAATTGTGGATGCTGGCGAAGGCAGAACTCGGCAGATATTTGCAGGCATAAAACAGCATGTGTCCCCCGAGCAACTTATTGGTAAATCCGTGGTGATTGTGGCGAACTTAGCACCACGTAAAATGCGATTTGGGCTCTCTGAAGGCATGATGCTTTGCGCTGCTGATGGAGATAAACTATTTACGATACATCCTCAGGAAGAAGCAACAGCCGGTATGCAGGTTAGATAATAAACAAAACAACATACTACGCTACTATTACAGCACAAATGCTAACTTGTGCTGTAAGCATCTTCTATAATTTCCTCATGCAAGATTCATATTTACTATATATAATCGATAGATGTATGAACTTTTTTAATCACTTGGAAAACTGACAATATCTACTATGAAAATACAGTACAGTATCATTACTCTTCTCGCCCTTTCCACGCTCACATCTATCGCTAAAGCAGAGCTACCAATACCTGCTAATATTGGAGCTGTTGTAAAATATGAGCAAAGTATCTTTAAAAATGGCGATGCCAAAATTAGCTTTTTGCCTGCCACCTTAGATGAAAGTGGGTTTGATATTCCTGGGCTAACATGGTCATTTATAGATACGCCAACGGCTCAATATTACATCGGCGCTTCCTTAGACGATCTAGATGCAGACAGAGGCGACAGCCCAGATTTGCAAGATATGGAAGAAATAGACATGGCGATCAACTTACGTGTTGGTGCGGCATGGAAAATGGATGCTGGTGTAATAAATCTCGACTTAGCACAAGATGTTGCAGCACACAAAGGACTACAAGCAAAAGCACGTTATACCTTTAACCCTGCACCTCATCAGTCACCGTTCCGCCCCTATGTAGAGGCACAATGGCTCTCAGACAAAGTGGTTGATAACTATGTAGGCGTGAACGCTAATGAAGCCAAAGCAGACCGACCTGCCTACACAGGTGAGGCTGGCATGGCTTATAAAGCAGGCATCAATGCCCACTTCCCTATTTCAGATAAATTCACCGTTGTCGGCGGCGTAGATGTTACTCACTATAGCGATGAGTTTAAAGACAGTCCTATTGTTGATGAAGCCACCGTTATGGGCGCCCATTTAGGCATGACCTACCGCTGGAAGTAATCCAACTCAACATTGTTATTTATACCTACCTAACACAAAGTCATACCGCTTTGTGTTAGGTAGGATACTCCACTTAAATTCTTTCTAATATGGCTTAGCCATTTTCACGGCAATAGTACATGTGCTAAATAAAAAGTAATGCCGCTACAAAATTTCACAATCTAGCTCAAATTCCCTCATCAACTATTTATAGATTATCTGCCTAAAGACACCTTTATCGCCCTTCTTGCACCATATAGGCATGCTAGAAAATACAGCGTTCAAATAAATCTCATAAAATTTAATCAACTTAAAAGTCCATAACTTCCAACCTCATAGTCCCGAACTAAGAACTTATTTCATCTCAGCTGATTACATCACATCAGATTTGGCACAGATTTTGCTTGTCTTATAAGTGATAAGAATATTTTATTTTATCATTTAACATACAAATTCAAGGAGGTCTACTATGGGCACTGATGCACAAATACTCACCGAGCTAGGTGAGTTCAAATATGCACTAAATACATTGTACTTATTATTTTCAGGGATATTAGTCATGTGGATGGCTGCTGGCTTTGCCATGCTAGAAGCAGGATTAGTTCGCGCAAAAAACACCACTGAAATTCTCACCAAAAATATTGCCCTCTATGCAATCTCATCTATCACCTATTTGGTTGTGGGCTATCAACTCATGTACTCTGCCGAACCCATCAATGCTTGGTTTCCTAACCTGGGGTTCTGGCCAAATCCGGAAGGTACATTAGCAGAGCTAGACCCTGACAATGCAAGCTATGCTAATTACGCAGACTTCTTCTTTCAGGTCGTATTCGTCGCCACGAGTATGTCGATAGTTTCTGGCGCAGTTGCCGAGCGGATGAAGCTAAGCGCATTCTTATTATTTTCAATAATCTTTACGGCTCTTATCTACCCTATCCAAGGTTACTGGAAATGGGGCGGCGGAATATTAGATCAAATAGGTTTCTTTGACTATGCAGGTTCAGGAGTTGTCCATATGGCTGGAGCTGCGGCAGCATTAGCAGCCATATTATTACTAGGCGCCAGAAAAGGAAAGTATAACAAAAACGGCGAAGCAAATGCCATACCCGGCTGCAATCTGCCACTAGCCACTATCGGCATGTTAATTTTATGGATGGGATGGTTTGGCTTTAATGGCGGTTCGGAATTGGCTATTGCCAGCTTTGATAGTGCCAATAACGTAGCCAAAGTGATGGTAAACACCAACACCGCAGCAGCTTCAGGATTAATCATGGCACTATTCACTGCCAAACTGCTATTTCGAAAAGCTGACCTTACCTTTGCTCTCAATGGTGCATTGGCAGGTCTCGTCGTAATTACCGCTGACCCATTATCCCCCAGCGTAACCATGAGTCTCCTCTCTGGCGCTTTAGGAGGGCTCCTCGTTGTCTTTGCAATCCTAGCTTTTGATAAAGTAAAGCTAGATGACCCCGTCGGCGCACTCTCTGTCCACGGTGTCGCAGGCATACTAGGACTATTGCTAGTACCCATATCAAACGCTGATGCCAGCCTAAGCGCTCAGCTAACTGGTATTGGAGCCATCTTCGGCTTTGTTTTTGTTAGCAGCTTTATCGTTTGGTCTATTTTAAAAGATACTATAGGCATACGTGTAGAAGCGGAGCATGAATACATAGGCGCAGATATCAGTGAATGTGGCCTTACTGCCTACCCCGAATTTACTGCCTCATAATCAACCAAGGAGTATTACATGAAAATGATCACTGCAATTATCAAACCTTTCAAACTGGATGACGTTAGAGAGGCACTCTCGGAAATTGGCGTTCAAGGATTAACCCTAACAGAAGTCAAAGGCTTTGGTCGTCAAAAAGGCCATACGGAACTCTATAGAGGCGCAGAATATGTCATCGACTTTTTACCCAAAGTCAAACTGGAAATTGCCGTAGACGACGACACTGCTGACAGAGTGATTGATGTTATACGCAGCGCTGCTAATACTGGTAAAATTGGCGACGGTAAAGTATTCGTCACCACTATCGAGCAGGCGATCCGCATCCGAACTGGTGAAGATGGAGACCAAGCATTATAGTGCCTAGTCATAAGGCATAACACAACGTCCACCAAACAGAATTTCTGAACAGATACTCTGTTTGGTTTTAATATCAAGAATACTCGAGGAACCTATAGATGCTGCAAGCATAGCCAGTAATGCTGCCACAGATAGATTATGAACAGAGGCTGTCTCGCAAAATTTCTTGCATAAAACGTGGTAGCTAACCTACTAATCATACTCGTACATAGCAAAAAAACGGATAATCAAGTAACATAAGGTAAACTTACTTGGAGATAATATTTTTTAAATGAATGTAACAACACCTCATTTTCGTTATGTTGTCCTGAACATACCGTCGTCTGTGAAACGCCGTGAACATATGCAGGAGATATGTGACAAACAACAACTAGAAGTGACGTTTTTCCCAGCTGTTACGCCAGAAGATATGCATGAACGTGCTTCGACTTTTTTAAAAAACTATGATGTTGAAAAAGTTGCTCGCAGAGTCGGGCGTCACCTATTGGACCAAGAGTTAGCTTGCGCGCTGAGCCATATATTGATGTGGCAAGCCTGCCTAGATGATGCAGAATCAGATGCTTGGGTAATTTTAGAAGACGATATTGAGCCACAAACCTCACTACAAGATTTGTTTAACGAGATTGATTTTAATCATATCGACATACTTAAACTATCAGGTAAACGCAAAGTTCCCTACAAAGCAATTAAAACTTTAGAAAACGGCTATCAACTCTGCAAGCTGGCTTACGGCTCAAATGATCTTGCTGGAATGGTGATTACTAAAAAAGCTGCCGCTAGACTCCTGCAGTATAGCCAAACCTTAGATAATGCGATTGATGAAGTCGTTGACCGCTCTTTTGAACACGGCATGCCCATTTATGGTGTACTGCCGTGGCCTGTTGACGCACCTGTTATTTTAGATACTAAAAATCCGCTAGTGTCAGAGATTGGGTTACGGCCCAAAAAGAATATTGCCGGAATCACATGTAAACATCGTATATTGATGAAACTTATACGTTTTCAAGATAGTCTAAAAAAGCGTAAAGCCACGATACAATTAAAGCTATCTCGATAAATTCTGAACCTTACATACTGAATAACAACCGAATGAACCACCTTAAATGCTAGGCTTTTGATTCAACACAGACCTCATGGTTTAGCGGTACTAAAAGTTAGCCATGAGTAAACTCATAGTAAATATCCCACTCCTCTTCATGAGTATAACTAAAACCATGCTTAAGATAGAAAGCATTTGATCTGCTACCCCTAAGTGCACCTAAGCGAATGGGCAAATGATCTTCAATAGCCAACTGTTGAATGATGCGAAGAATTTCAGAGCCCAAACCTACGCCTTGAAAGGCAGGATGCAGATAAAAATGATCTAAGTAGTAATGATCGTTTTTATTTTGTAAAACATAAAAACCAGCCAGATCACCATTAATCAAAATTTTCTTGGTCTTCTCTGCCGCAAAGTTTGCCAGAAAACGGTTTCTCGCTGTTACTGGGTTAAAACGATTGATATTTTCTAAGCTCTCTTTCATAGCAGCAATTCTTAGCTCTGCTAAAGCCTGCTTATCTCCTTCTTCAGCCTCTCTAATTTGATAATTCATATCAATTACTCCTAACAGATCATCTGTAGTGGTCAACTAAAATTGGCCAGCACGTTATAAGTTTTCTGATATTTTTCTCCGCAGCTATTGGCGATGATCCTCCGTTATGTTGATGGGGCCGGTACG
>CAKMZF010000109.1 GCA_929200405.1 uncultured Gammaproteobacteria bacterium
CAAGGTAAGATTATAGTCGGCCAAAATAACGATCTCTATTTGCAAAAAATGACACTACATAAGGAGTCAATAAGGACTAAGAATCATAATTTTTGAGGATATGCAGTTAGTGTTAGGATGACCGCTATTAACCATAAATTACTATAGCACTATTACAAAATTTATAGGAAGATAATGAGAAAATTATATTTAGCAATATTAATGCTTTGCTGTGCATCAGCACAGGCAAGTTGGGCAGAGTTTATCGTAGTTGTAGAGCAACCGACAACTGAAGCAGATCAGTTCGGATACCAGCTACTCAAAGAGTCTAGCATTGATACGGTTATCTCAGGTTTTATGCACAATAACTTTACGCCTATTGATAACCTCACACTGACATTCTCAGCACTGCTCAAAAACAATGAGACAACTGAATTTTCAGGCCCTTATTATGATCCGGGAATGCAAAACATTACAATTCCCTATCAATTTTTTGCAGAAGTGATGGATCGATTTGAAGCGGACAACTATCAAGAAACAGGGCTATCTCCAGAAGACGGCACCATTGATGCTGTCTTACATACCTTTCTCCATGAGCTAGCTCATGCACTCATCCACATCTATGACATTCCGGTACTTGGTAAAGAAGAAGATGCAGCAGATGGACTTGCTGACGTCATGTTGATTGAGTATTTTGATGAAGGGCAGGAAATCGCCATTAGTGCCGCCGATTTATTTGACTTAGAAAGCCAAGACCAACCACAGATTGATGACCATGCCTTAGCAGGTGAACATAGCCTAGACGCACAAAGATTCTATGCCACACTATGTCATGTATTTGGCAGCGACCCTGACAAGTATGCCTATATTCCAAAAAGCTTATCCCTAGATGATAGCCGCGCTGAACTATGCATTGAAGAATATCAAAACCTCACCCGCAGCGTCCATACACTGCTAGCAGATCATTTATTAGAAAAAACAGCTTCCGACTAGCAAACGCACCTAATGAATAGATGTTAATTTGTTCATTTTTCTGATCGAAAAATTCTGCTTTAGTAAACCCTCATCTGCTACGTAGCCATTAAATGCCTACCCTTTAATCATTCATATGACTTCTTACATTTTGAGCTACTATCGCAATTTTTACTGAGAAGCTGCAGTTTTAAGAACCCAATCATATAAAGTTTTTGCTTGGGGAGTAAGACGTATTCGAGAAGGCTTGAGCAAGTAATATCCTCGCTCGGTTTTTAGAGATTTCTCAAACAACCTGACTAGTTTGCCTTTTTCTAATAAATCATCAACTAATCCTCCCCATCCTAAGCCGATTCCCTGCTTGTGAAGTGTCCCGTCGATCAGCAGCGGATAGCTATTAAATGATAGTGTTTTTAAAGGGGTAGTAAACTGCATACCCATCTCTAAAAACCATTGCTCCCAACTCATCCAGTCCCATCTTCCTGCTTGTAGATCCAATAAGAGAAAATCACTGAGCTCCTCTATGGAGGTAATCGAATGTTGTTCGTAAAACTCAGGATGACATACCGGATAAATTTCTTCCTCCAAGATCAACGTCGCATCATAACCTGGCCAATAACCATCTCCGTATAGCAGTATTACATCAGCATCAGGCTGAAAGCAATCTTCTTCATGGTCACATGCTCGGATATTGACTGGAATGTCAGGGTGACTGTTATGAAAGTTTTCAAATCTAGGCAATAACCAACGATATGCCATTGAGGTATCAGCAGCAATCGTGAGTAAATTTTTCTGTTGTTTTACGTGTAGCTCTCTTGTCACTTTTTCAATCAAATCAAGCGCTATACTGGTGCTATGTTGGAGCAACTGCCCTTCCGCGGTGAGCTCAAGTTTACGATGGGAGCGAATGAATAATTTTGCACCAAAACCTCTCTCTAGTGAGGCAATTTGTCGGCTAATGGCAGCTTGGGTAACGCAGAGCTCCTGAGCAGCTTTAGTAAAACTTAGACTACGAGCTGCTGCCTCAAATGCAGGTAAAGCTGTCATTGATGGTAATTTCCGTTTTGGCTTTATCATAACTTTTTGTTATCCACATTCATAAGCATTATTTGTTTGCCTTGTTGGTAAATGTTCTATAGTTTGTTGGTTAAATAATTTTTTAGATAGATATCCAGTTACTTAAGATAACAAAAATAGAAAAATTAATACAATTATAGATATATTTAATTTTTTAACTAGTATTTTGGGATAACTAAATCGCATCATATTAACAAGCTGATACTACAACCTATAGCGGTGTGTATTGCTGTTAATTGCAACTAAAAGCTAGTAAACGAATTTAGAGTTAGGCTTCCGCAACTGTCTAACGAAAACTACTGTCGAGTATAAATCTCTGACGGAGTGATTGAGCGGAGTTAATATAACTATCAACAGGAGATATTATAATGAAAATTAAAAACACCACAGCACTACAACTCATACTTGCAAGCGCGTTATTAAGCACTCCCTTTGTGTCGTCAGCAGAGGACAGTTCTGATGTAATAAAAGTTATTGACAACAACTGGTCTAGCCAAAAAGTATTAGCGCGCGTTGCTGGTGCTCTTCTAGAGAAAATAGGCAGAGACGTTGAAATTGTTCCTGCTGATACTCAAGGGCAGTTTGCGGCTATGGGAACTGGCGACTTGCATTTACAAATGGAGGTTTGGGAAGGATCTATGGCTGCCAGTTTTTCTAAAGAAGTGGATGCCGGACGTATGGCTGATGCTGGAAGTCATACCGCCACAACTAGGGAAGACTGGTGGTACCCCAACTATGTTGAAGAGATCTGCCCTGGCTTACCAGACTACAAAGCCCTAAATGATTGCGCTGAAAAGCTTTCTGTCCCCGAAACCGCACCAAATGCAAGATATTTAGCTGGTCCTGTCGATTGGCACCCAGAAGATGTTGAGAGAATTAAAGCACTAGGACTCAACGTGACAATTGTTAACGCTGGTTCAGCAGATGCACTATTTGGTGAATTAAAATCTGCTGCGAAGCGCAAAGAGCCGATTATCTTGTTCAACTGGGCACCAAACTGGGTTGGCGCAGCTTATCCAGGAAAATTCATTGAGTTTCCTCGTCGAGATGATGAAAACAAATGTGTAACAGACCCATCTTGGGGTGTTAACCCTGACATGGCTAACGATTGCGGCGCAGCAGTCGGCGGCTATCTTAAGAAAGGAGTTTGGTCAGACTTTAGTAAGACTTGGCCTTGTGCGTATAAATTAGTAGAGAATATGGATTTTACTGGAGAAATGATAGACGCAGCCGCAGCCTTAGTAGATGTTGATGGTTTAGATCATGATGAAGCCGCTGAAGCTTGGATAGAGTCAAATCAAGACATCGTCGACTCTTGGATGCCTGAATGCTCTAAATAGCAGAACGCTTAATCAGGAAAGCTAGCAGCATCTCGACATCCGTCTATTTGTTAGCTTTCCTTTATCATTCTTATAAAAATCAGGATTTAACTCAAAATCAGTTAGTTAAATAGGACTATCTCTTTTGATAACTTCAAGTGATATCAATTACACGAAACCCTATCTAAGTGACTTGGTTTTTTACAAATCTATCAAATCCAACTAAGAGTAGTTATACAAAGTAGGTATTATGTCTCGCCCCGTTAAAATTGCTTGTAAAAATGTGTGGTTGCTGTTTGGAAAAGGCGCAAAATCCTTTTTAAAAAAGCATAACAATCAACCAACTTCTACTCAGATACTAAAAGCGGGACTAATAGGAGCTGTTCGCAATGTAAGTCTTGATGTTCATGAGGGTGAAATCCTGATGATCATGGGACTCAGCGGTTCAGGAAAATCTACTTTGATTCGCTGTATGACGAGATTAGTAGAGTCCACTGGTGGTGAAATATCTTTTGACGGTAAAGATTTACTAACACTCCCTAAAAACCAACTACTCGAATTACGACGCCATAATATGGGCATGGTGTTTCAGCATTTCGGGCTTTTGCCACATAGAACCGTACTGGAAAATATTGCTTTCCCACTAGAGATTCAAAATATAGATAGTGATACTCGCATTGCCAAGGCTCGTGAATTAGTCAAAGTTGTCGGCCTTGAAGGCCGTGAAAATTACTTCCCAAGAGAACTATCTGGCGGGCAACAGCAAAGAGTTGGAATAGCAAGAAGCCTTGCAGACGAACCAGACATTTGGTTTCTAGATGAACCCTTTTCTGCACTCGACCCTTTGATTAGACGGGAGATGCAAGATGAATTTCTAAGACTGCAGTCACTCCTGAACAAGACAATAGTTTTTGTTACCCATGACTTTGATGAAGCGGTTCGCTTAGGTGACAGAATTGCGATAATGAAAGATGGTGAATTGATACAGATAGGCACACCGGAGGAACTGGTTCTGAATCCTGCCACCGAATATGTTGAACAGTTTGTAAGGCACGCTCCAAAAGCGAAACTAATAACAGTTCAACGAATCATGCAAGATGACACAAAAGAAACTGTTCTTGTAGATTCATCGGCGAAGCCACTAGCTGCTACGGATACTTTAGAACAAGCAGCAACACGCATTATAAACTCAGATAAAGCGTTATCAGTAATCGATAATAACGGTGAAATAATTGGCTCTGTGAGTAAGCAGAATCTTTTATCTGCCATGTTTAATTAATGACAATTAATATTAAGCGGATGTATCTGTATTTTATGACTAAGGAAACCTAATGGACTCTCGCAACAGCATAAATAGTCCCACAATTTTTAATATTACCACTAAAGTTTTTTGGCTTGCAGCGGTGCTGATTGTACTTGCAGGCTGGATCGCAAGCTCAACCATTCCTGCTTTTAAAGAGTTTCCAGAGGAATGGATTTTTCCTCTTAAAGATTATATTGATCGATTTTTTGAATGGATTGTCTATGAGGTTAAATTTTTTGTAGGCACTTTTGCGGAATTTAAACCTACTGACATTACTCGTGGCTTTGTTGCCGTAATGAAGTTTCCTTTAGAGTTTACCGAATCATTATTTTTTAATGGCTTTGGAAAAATACTGCCTCCATTACCTTGGATTACTGTGGTTGCTTTAGCATTCTTACTAGGATACTGGATTGCAGGATTACGCACGAGTTTAATAGCAGGCTTTTCATTTCTATATCTGGCTCTTTTTGGTGTTTGGAAAGCATCAATGGAAACCTTCGCTCTGGTAATCATTACTGTCCCTTTTGTGTTTTCACTTGGCGTAATTCTAGGTATTTGGATTTCAAAAAGTGCCAGAGTAGAAAGGTTTTGGACCCCTGTCTTTAGCATTATGCAGAGCATGCCTCCATTTGCATACTTCGTACCTATCGTGGTTCTCTATGGTGTAGGAGACGCACCGGCTATGATTGCCACCGCAGTATTTGCCGTTCCTCCCGTTGCTAGGAGTGTGTTTTTAGGCCTCAAGTCTGTGCCCAATGATGTTATCGAAGCAGGGCTAATGATGGGGGTAACTCCTCGTCAATTATTGTGGAGAGTACAATTACCCACCGCACGAAACACCATATTAGTGGGACTGAATCAAGGCATTATGATGACACTAGCGATGATCGTGCTGGCATCATTGATTGGAGCATCTGGATTAGGCAGTAAACTGCTTACTTCTCTGCAGGGGTTAAAAATAGGTCAGGCGATAGAACAAGGCATAGCTATCGTTGTTATAGCGGTGGCATTAGATCAGTTAAGCCAAGCTTATGCGAACAAACCTCCTGTTTATAAAGATCGCACTTTACCTTGGATTAAACAACACCCATACCTCTCAATTGCTGGTGCTATATTGCTAGTAACTTTTATTATTGCTTACTTTGTCCCAGAAGCTCAAGTGCTCCCGCGCAAGCTAACCATTACAACACGTAAATTTTGGAATGGCAGCGTCGAATGGATCGACGATACCCTTTATGACACTGTACAGCCTTTTCGAAATTTTATGCTTTTAAAAATACTAATACCGGTTAGAGATTTTTGCAGAGCAATCCCATGGCCTACCCTAGTTCTATTGGTTGGGTTACTTGGCTATCGCTTTGGCGGTTATAAAATAGCCATTTCTGGTGCTTTAATGATCTTATTCCCAGCTATTATGGGGTTATGGACCCCAACGATGACGACTGTTTATATGGTTTCACTATCGACTTGCATTTGTGTCGTTAGTGGTTTCTTAATCGGGTTGCTTTCTGCTAAGAATAAACTTCTTGGGAAAATCTCCATTGGCTTTTGCAACTTTTTTCAAACTTTCCCGTCATTCATATATCTGATTCCGGTATTAATGCTCTTCAAAGTAAGTGATTTATCTGCAATTTTAGCAATGTTACTGTTCGCAGTCACACCGATGATTCGCTACACAATATTAGGTTTAAATAATGTATCAAGCAATATCATTGAATCATCTCGCCAAATGGGTACAACGAGCTGGCAAAGACTATTAAAGGTTGAATTACCAATTGCATTACCAGAGATAATGCTCGGCATTAATCAGGTGATTTTTTACTCTTTATTTATGGTGGCTATAGCATCTTTAATCGGCACTCAGGATCTTGGTGCGGTTATTAATGGGGCAAGATCTGGCAATAAGGTTGGACAAGCTTTAATAGCAGGTTTTTGCATCGCATTCTTAGGTATAGCCAGTGATCGGATCATTATGGCTTGGACAAAACTGAAAAAAGATAAATTAGGAATTAGAGAATAATTGACCTAGACATTTGAATGAGAGCTAATCAATGAACCATACTGAGTTTCTACAACAGAATATATCCAAGGCGCACGCTGGTGTTTTAACTCCTGGCATGCCCACTCTGCCTACGGGCATGGAGCGATACCCTATACCAGCCAACGGGTCACGCGCAGTTAAAATAGAACAAGGCGATGAGATTTTTGTTGTTGATATCGAAGGTCTGCAAGCAATTGAGTTAACGCTTTTCTCTATTGATGGCCGATCTGATGCGACTATGCTGGGAGCTAAGAGCAATGGTAAAGCCATAGGTTTGCAAAAAGTCCTAGCAGAAGGGGACGCTTCAGGAAAACGCGTACTTTCGGCATTAAAAAAAGCGGGATTTGATCTTGCCTCTAGTGACTCAGTACTTGTCTCAAAAGACTGCTCTACACCCGGAACTATGACAAACTTCAAAGCACACTGTGCTGGTCTATTGATTGTCTGTGCACCCGGTGAAAAAATGTTGCCGGAATCCCAAAACACAACCACCGATGTAGCCTTATATATTCAACGAAATGCAATTCCAACAACCCAAGCAATATTAAAGCCATCAGATCCTTTAGCCGACCCACAACTAGATGTGAATATACAACCTGGAACGGTTTTTTCTTATGAAGTAAAAGCTGGTGAGTATATTCAAATATTAGATGTACAGGGAAGAGAATGCTCTGATTTTCAAGCTTTTTCAAAATCCGCTTTAGATAATGGTATCGAACGTGAAATTGATCCCACAACAACTAGGTCTTTAATGGGTTCACTATATCCAATGCCAGGCTTATTCTCTAAATATTGGAACGTTGACCAAGAGCCACTCATTGAGATTGTGCAAGACACCTGTGGCAGACATGACACTTTTGGTTTAGCTTGCACCGCAAGATATTACGCTGACTTAGGGTACCCAGGGCATACCAATTGCTCAGATAATATTAGCGCCGATCTTGCCAAGTATGGCATAAAACCCAGAGCAGGTTGGCAGGCAATCAATTTCTTCTTTAACACACTGCTTGATGACACGAATGCCATTGGCATGGATGACCCATGGTCCAGACCAAGTGATTATGTCTTGCTACGAGCGCAAACAGATCTGGTTTGCATCTCTACAGCATGTCCCTGTGATATTGATCCTGCTAATGGTTGGAAGCCAACAGATATACAAGTACGTGTCTATAAAGAGAACGAAGATTTCAAACGCTCAATTGGATGGCGCAAAACACCGGAGGCAGAATTGGAACAAACTAAAGAAACTGGCTTTCACAGCAGCTTTGCTGAGCACACCCGTGATTTTAGCGAATATAATGGTTATTGGATTGCCAATGAAATGACCAAATTCGGTGCAATCAAGGAATATTGGGCTTGTCGTGAAAAAGTTGCGATTATGGATTTGTCACCTTTAAGAAAATATGAAATCACCGGCCCTGATGCTGAATCGCTAATGCAGCACTGTGTCACCAGAAACATGAAAAAACTTGCAGTAGGTCAAGTTGTTTATACTGCAATGTGCTATGAGCATGGAGGCATGATAGATGACGGCACTGTTTTTAGATTAGCAGAGAATAACTTTCGCTGGATAGGCGGCAATGACGACAGTGGCCTCTGGCTCAAACAACAAGCAGAAACGTTAAATTTGAATGTTTGGGTAAGAAACTCAACCGACCAACTATGCAATGTAGCAGTGCAAGGCCCACTTTCCAGAGACGTGTTAAAAAATGCAATATGGACTCCTCCTAATCAACCCTCTGTTGAAGAGTTAGGATGGTTTCGGTTCACAATAGGTCGTATCGAAAACTTGCAAGGTGTGCCAGTGGTTGTTAGCAGAACCGGATACTCCGGTGAGCTAGGTTATGAGGTTTTTTGTCATCCTAAAGATGCTTCTACTGTCTTCAAAGCTCTATGGCAAGCAGGCCAACCATGCGGTGTGGTTCCTTTGGGGTTAACCGCATTAAATATGCTACGTGTAGAGGCGGGGCTCATTTTTGCGAATTATGAGTTCAATGACCAAACCAACCCGTATGAAGCTGGTATTGGATTTACCGTACCGCTCAAGAGCAAAACAGATAACTTTACGGGCAGAGCTGCTATTGAGGATAGAAAGCTGCATCCGCAAAAACAATTAGTCGGTTTGGATATAGAAAGTGGACAAGTTCCAGCTACTGGTGATTGCATCCGTGTTGGAAAAGCACAAGTCGGTGAAATCACATCGGCAATTAAATCACCCATTTTAGGCAAAGTTATCGCCCTAGCGCGTGTAGATACCACTTATTCTCAATTAGGGACAGCATTAGAAATAGGTCAACTTGACGGTCATCAAAAAAGATTGAGCGCTACCGTTGTAAGATTTCCACA
>CAKMZF010000110.1:0-1462 GCA_929200405.1 uncultured Gammaproteobacteria bacterium
AAAATTGATTTTTATTGCTAATAAAAGCAACGAAACCTCTAATGAAAAAGAAAGTCTGTATGAATATTCAAAAGCCTTATTAATTGAAGCCTGGTGATTGATGTGACCAAAAGTCTACTTTTGCTGAGAAGCTCGCTATAATGCTGTGCAGCGACACAAGACGGTAATTGCGAGGTAGGCAAAGGCGAATACTTTGAAATCGTGAAATATGATGACTTTATATCTTTGAAACCTAACAGTATGACAGCGAAACAACAACTATTAGAGAGCGAGCAGAAAGCTAGAGATTGGCTACAGCAGCAAGGTGTTGATATTGTCAGTTTGCAGAAATGCAATGGCAAGACGAACCATGTTTTTTTAGCTGAAGTAGTCAATACACTTGGAGAAAATGCTATGCCGCAGCGTTTTCCCCATAAAGTGATTGTTAGGATGGCGATTGCAGGGTTATCTGCGCAGGTCAGTCCTTTGGCAGAGTCAACGGAAACAGTGCTGCGGGTTCATCAACTGGCTGCTCAGTTGGGGCTAGCGCCAGAAGTAATAGGGGGAGATATAGAGCAGAGATTGATTTGCCTTGCTTATGCAGGACAGCCAGCGCTATTGCAGCCACAGGATATGTCGATGGTACAGCGGTTTGCTGATTGCATTAGCAGTGCTGCCGATTCATGGCTGCAAATTTTGGCTAAGCCTCAGTGCTCTCTTGAGAGCATCCCTGAAAAAGCGTTGAGCTGGAGTGGGCTGTCAGAGTTAATTGTTCAAGGCCAGACAGCAGCGATCCGTCAGTATGCCGAGGCGATGCTAAATATCGCGATCTCTAGGCAGTTGTATTCACTGCCGTTACTGCCAAGTCATAGCGATTGGAATCAAGGAAATTGGATCCATGATGGAGAGCGTTGGTGGTTAATTGATTGGGATTTTTTCGGCTGGCGGCCACAACTTTGGGACTGGGCAGGGATGGCAGTGGAGCATCAGTGGAAGTTGTCAGAAGTAAAAGAAATGCATGCCGGCCTTAGCAGGCAAGTAATAGCGGATTGGTCAATATTCTTTTGGTTCTGTGCCTGTATAAGTTTAGTAAACTGGAATTGGTATCAATTAAGAGCAAAGGATTTGGCTGAGATTGAGGTAGCGGTGGAACAATATCATTATTGGCGAGGCTTAATGCTTAATGAGCGTTAGTGTGAAAGAGGATTTGCAAGGACAATACAATGGCTGAAATAATACGAATCATCGGTGGAGATGCCCGAGGGCGGAAGCTGAGTTTTCCTGCCAAAACCACAGTGCGACCAACCTTAGATAGAATAAGAGAGACGTTATTTAATTGGCTGATGTTTGAGATTAATGGCAGTGTTTGCTTAGACTTATTTGCAGGCAGTGGTGCGCTGGGTTTAGAGGCGCTGTCCAGAGGGGCGGCCAAGGTTATATTTGTTGAGCAAAATCCTCAGTTATGCAGAGCATTAACCGCAAA
>CAKMZF010000110.1:1562-8752 GCA_929200405.1 uncultured Gammaproteobacteria bacterium
TTAAGATAAGTTAAAAAGGACTGGCTATGCATAATGAAGATGCCAACGATATTATTTATAAAGAAAGCAGCAACGAAACCATAGATGCTTCTATTCGCCCAAGAGGCACATTGGACATTCTCTCTAAGCGAGAGATAGAAGCGCTACGTAGTATTTCCAGAGAAGATCGCTCTGAGCTATTGCAGAATTGCGCCTTGGCAGTGCTGTCTTGCGGAGGTTGGTCAGATGACTATAGCCGCCCTAAGTCGCGGTTTCCTGATTTCTCACTAGAAGTGCACCAAAATGATAGAGGATTGAGGCTAGAACTTAAAAATGCCCCAGCGGATGCTTTTGTAGACGGTGAGGTGATCGAGGGAATAGCGGAATTGTTAGGTTCGGTGGTTAGAGATATCGCCTTTATCGGTGCAGAAATAGACGCTGGAAATTTTGATGAAAATACCTCTAGGGGCATTACTGATAGTGTTTTTGGCATATTACGTCATGCACACTTATTAGTACCTAGAAAAGACCCCAACCTTGTGGTTTGTTGGGGAGGTCACTCTATTAAGCGCCCTGAGTATGAGTATACTAAAAAAGTTGGTTATGAGTTAGGCTTGCGTGGCATGGATATCTGCACCGGCTGTGGTCCGGGGGCGATGAAAGGGCCTATGAAGGGCGCGAATATTGCTCACGCTAAGCAACGTCATTACCCGAATCGATATATTGGAATTACTGAACCGGGTATTATTTCAGCTGAGCCGCCAAATGCGATTGTGAACAATCTAGTGATTATGCCAGATATTGAAAAAAGACTAGAAGCCTTTGTGCGTCTAAGTCATGGCATTATTGTGTTTCCAGGTGGTGCTGGTACCGCAGAGGAAATTCTTTATATTCTCAGTATATTGTTACATCCGGAGAATCAAAGCGTGGAAATGCCATTGATCTTTACAGGTCCTGAAGGCTCTAAATCTTACTTTGAAGAGCTTGATGCATTTATTCGTTTAGTGTTAGGAGACGAGGCGGCTGAGAAGTATAAGATTATTATTGAAAACCCTGTCATTGTGGCGCGCGAGATGGCTAAGGGGCATAAAGTGGTTAAGAAATATCGCAAGGCGATAAAAGACGCTTACTACTATAATTGGTCATTGATGATTGATGAGAGTTTGCAGCACCCATTTGAGCCAACTCATGACAATATGACGAACTTGAACTTGCGCCGAGATCAACCAATACACGAGTTAGCCGCAAATATGAGGCGCGCATTCTCAGGAATAGTTGCTGGAAATGTTAAAGCGCAGGGCATAGAGCTGATAAAAGCACATGGGCGTTACCAAATTCAAGGCGACTCAGACATTATGGAGGGCTTGGACAAGCTACTACAAGGCTTTGTCGATCAAGGTCGTATGAAACTGCCTGGCAGCACGCCTTATGAGCCTTGCTATGATGTGTTAACGGCTTAACGTACGCTCTGTGAGGTTTCCCCGTCTTGCCCCTGCTCAACTACAGCAGCGCGGGGATACTCCCTTCTCGACAGAATATGCCGACAAATACTATTCAGAGCAAGATGGCCTAGCCGAGAGTCGCTTTACCTTTTTAGAAGGCAATAATCTGCCCGAAAATTGGCGAGGTAAAAAAAACTATACCATAGCTGAGTTAGGCTTTGGCACTGGACTGAACTTTTTTGCGGCATGGTTGGCTTGGCAGCAAGATCCGCAGCGCTCAAAAAACCTGACATTTATTAGTGTTGAGCGTTCCCCCTTGAGCGTTGAGCACTTTGCAAGATTAGCGCAGCGTTGGCCAGAGCTGGCAGTTTTTGTTTCAGAGTTTGTATCCCAGTATCCTACTAAAACTATCGGTCATCATTGGCTGTCATTGCAAAATGGTACGGTCAATGTATTACTGTGCTTTGGCGATGTTGAGGCGATAATGCCGGAATGGCAGCTAGGGGTAGATACTTGGTTTTTAGATGGCTTTTCGCCTAGCCGAAATCCAGCGATGTGGTCTACTCAACTTTGTAAAATTATCGCTCGAAATAGCCATATAGGTGCCAGTTTTGCCACATTCACCGCCGCCTCAGCAGTTAGGAAGGCATTGCTTGGTGCAGGCTTTACAGTGCAAAAAACCAACGGTTTTGCAGGGAAACGAGAGCGGTTAATTGGGCAGTTCTTTCCGTCTAGTCCTAAGCAGGCAACGGCAATACCTAGGGACTCTGATCAGGCGGTACAAAAGCAGTATTGGATCATCGGTGGTGGTATTGCCGCTCTGAGCTTAGCCAAATCATTGGTAGATATGGGTTTTGCTAAACAGGTGCATATAGTCGCTGCACAGCATATCTCAGCTGCCAGTCACAACCCCGCAGCAGTGGTATTGCCACAGCTGAGCAGTGAACTGACAACTAGAGGTTATTTGCATTTTCAAGCCTATCAATACGCACTGAACTTTTATCAAGATTTGCAAAATCAGTGTGGTGAGATCGAAGCAAAGTTTTTTCATCAATATTCAGCATATAAACAGCTAGCACATGCTGCGAATAATGCAGAACAGCAACAGATGCTAGCGAGATCATTGCAAGCCTATCAAGTGCCTGATGATGTTGCTGAGCTAACCGAAAGCGGACTGTTTTATTATCATTGTGGCGTGATAAATGGTGCACAATTATGCGACTATCTGCGGCAGTATTTATTAGCTAGAGGAGTCACATGGCACGACGAAGAACTTATTGCAGAAGCGCCTCAGCAGCTAATTTTAACGGGAGATAGGCGGATAACTATCGCTCAGGGAGATTCGCTAATCTATTGTTTAGGCGCTGGAAGTTTGGCGAAAATAGCCCAACAATCTCAGCAGCAAAACCCATTGAACTGTCATATGACGCGGGGGCAAATGAATTGCCTACAAGCTACTGCTGACAGTCAGCAGATAAATCAGCTGATGGCGCGAGATACCTACATAACGCCCTCCGCTGTCTATGCAAGATCTGAGTCAAATGTTCAGCAGCACTATTTAGGCTCTACTTTTAACAAGGTAGAGCTGGATAGTCGGCTCTCTCACACAGAGGCGGAGCTGCTTGAGCAGAGCTGGCGAACGGGTCTAGCACATTACCCCGAAGAGATGAAAGCGATATATAAAGCGCTGGAGGTAAGTGAACCGGTATTTGCGGCATTACGGTTACATACCGCAGATCGCATGCCGCTGCTGGGACCTATTCCAGAGTGGATGGCGTGCCAAAAAATGAGTCAAGCACAGCAAGATCAGCTGCGCAGCAGCAAACCATTCTTTAGTCGTGCAGCGGATCATTATACTCAGAGAAATCGCTGGATATTTAGTGGGCTTGGAGCGCATGGTTTTACGCTGGCGCCTTTATTAGCGCACAGTTTAGGGTCGCTAATGACTCACCAGCAACCACAGATACTGCAAAAAACCATTTTGAGAGAGCTGCACCCTCTATGGCATCAATTAAAACTGACTAAATAACGTCTTAATTGGTGTTATTTAGTGCTGCGTAGTCCAACGCAATAGCACTGGCTAACTTGGCGTTATTTTTAACCAGTTGAATATTGGCGGCCAAGCTATCGCCACCGGTTATCTCGGCCACCTTTGCTAGTAAAAATGGTGTTGACTCTTTACCCCGAACACCTGCGGCATTCATTGCTGATATTGCTTTTTCAATCACACTATCCATTTCGGTACGAGACAAGGCATAAGCCTCGGGGATAGGGTTGGCGATTACTAACCCCCCATCAATTTCCAGCTGCCACTTATGTTGCATGGCAGAGGCAATTTCCGCTGGATGCTCTAGGCGGTAATCAACCGAAAAATCGCTTTCTCGTGTATAAAAAGCAGGCAGAGTGTTAGTTTGATAACCGACGACTGGTACACCTTGGGTCTCTAAATACTCGCGTGTTAGAGCAATATCTAAAATTGATTTTGCGCCAGCACAGACAACAGCGACATTGGTGGTCGCTAGCTCTTGCAAATCAGCAGAAACATCAAAAGTTTGTTGGGCATCTCTATGGACTCCGCCAATACCGCCAGTGGCAAAAACTGCTATGCCAGCTTTGGCGGCGAAAATCATGGTAGAGGCGACAGTGGTAGCTCCGTCTTTTGCCATCGCCATGACAAAAGGGATATCACGACGGCTGGTTTTGATCACGGCTTGACCTGTTTTGCCGAGATATTCGATTTCATCAGCAGACATGCCGACAATAGGTTTGCCTTGTAAAATGGCAATAGTGGCCGGAACCGCACCGGCATCGCGGATAACCTGCTCAACAGATAATGCGGTTTCTACATTTTGCGGATAAGGCATGCCATGCGAGATAATAGTCGACTCCAAGGCCACAACTGGTTTTCCAGCAGTCAATGCAGCGCGGACTTCTTCGGATATATGAATGCCGTAATTTTGACTTTGCGTTTTCTGTGTCATAGCTGGGTTGCTCATTTACTTCCTTAAATTGTTTGATTGTTCTACTTAATGCGCCGAGTTTTCGTGTTTTTTTAAAGTGGTTTCTAGTAATTGCACAGACATATTGGGGTGAACTGTTGCTTGGTGAGATAGTGCTATCGCAGCGGCTGCAGTGGCGTATCTGGCAGTTTGCTCAGTCGTTAGTTGCTGCGAGAAACCATAGGCTAAAGCTGCCACTACTGCATCACCTGCACCATTGCCATTCTCGATGGATATGGGCAGCGCGGGTATCTTCCTAGAAGTGATATTGGCAGTTACAAAATCTATCTCACTGTAAAACATGCCCTGAGCCGCCAACGTAATAAATATACGCCGTAAACCCTGTTGATGAAACCATGCTGCCGTTGCAGTCAATGAAGAGATGTCATGTTTTTTTTGCTCCGAAAAAACAATATTAGATAATGCTTCTGCCTCTGTTAAATTAACTTTCAAGGTATCTATATCGGCCAGATAATCGCGCATTTTCACCGCTTTGGTGGCAGAGACGGCATCTACAAAAATAGCAGTATGTTTATGCTGATCAAATAGATAAGCTAATGCTGTGGCTGATAAGTTCGCATCAAGAATCAACAGTTCTGCTTGGTCAATTTGCATGGCATGGCAAGCCAAGACTTCTGAGGTTAGTTGCTGGTAAATCGCCATGTCATTAATCGCCACATGCATATCTTTTTGTGTATCTAATACTGACAAATACACAGAAGTTTTGGCATCGGTTAGCTGCTGACAAAGCTGCAAATCGACTCCTAGAGTCTGTGCCTGCTGGCGGATAACAGCGGCATTGGCATCATCGCCTAAAACTGAGATAAATCGGCTGTAATTATGGCGTTCTTTAGTTAGCAGAGCAAGATTGCTAGCGATATTAAAACCGACTCCGCCTGCTGATATTGAGATCTCACCAACGATCGAATTCTGAGGCTTTAGGGCAGACATAGGCGTGCCTAAGATATCAACACTCGCTGCGCCAATTGTTATGGCATACGGAGATACAATGTCAGTTTGAGGCGTTGGGTCTATTAGAGTCATGAGAGAAAGAAGTTCATTAAAGTAATACGTGGCTTTACATAGGATACGAAAGAAGGATACGAAAGAACTGCTTAGGATAGCCCTAATGCTCCGAGATTTCCAACCCAGTATTAAAACAATAATTGCTATACCTGATAATCTTAGCAATAAAGTTGGAAATACCGGATAGAGAATCTATACTAAAACTATTGTTCAAATGAGTATTGGGCAAATATAAACGAAACAGCAACCAGCAATAATAAGGTAATTTTTAAACCTTGAGATTGGTTCAAATCGCAAGATTTAGGAGTGCGAGACAAATGGCATCATTACAAGATCAACTACTAAAAGCGGGATTGGTAAAAAAGCAAAATGCCAAAAAAATACAAGCGGATAAGCGCAAAGCGCAGAACCAAAGCCGCAAAAGCAACACAGTAGTAGAAAATGAAGCTGCATTACTTGCCGAGCAAGCGCAGCAAGAAGCAAAGCGTAAAAGTCAGCTGCTTAACGAAAAGCGTCAACAAGAGGCGGAGAAAAAAGCCATCGCGGCGCAGATTAAACAGATTATAGAAATGAACAGCATTGATCGTAGTGAAGGAGAGGTAGAGAGCCTAACCAGCTTTAATTTTACCGAGCAGAATAGCAACACCAAAAAAATAAAAACCCTACAACTCAGTGCCAAAAATCATGGTTTAGTTAGTCGTGGTCAAATCGCAATCGCAAAACTGCAAGATAACTATCATCTGATACCAGTAGCGGCTGCCGAAAAAATCATGCAACGAGATATTTCCTATATCGCACTGCTCAACCCTACCGAAACAACTGATGATACCTCACAAAACGGGGAAGATGATTTTTACGCTGATATGCAAGTACCAGATGATCTGATGTGGTGATTAGATAAAATTAGTCAGTAATAAAAATATAAAAAACTATCAAATATATCGTAAAAAAATATCGCTCCGGTATAGTGCTGTCAAATTTATAACACCTAACAAGAGAGTAATATGGCGACTTATAAACTAACCTATTTTGATATTGACGGCGGACGTGCCGAACCGATCCGAATTGCATTTCACAAGGCAGGCATTGCCTTTGAAGACAACCGAATTTCCTTTGCTGAGTTCGGCGCTATGCGTGCAGAACTGCGGTTTAACGCCGTGCCAATTTTAGAAATTGATGGCGGAAGTATTACGCAATCCAATGCATTAAGTCGTTATATCGGCAAAATGGCAGAGCTATACCCAACAGATCATTTGCAAGCTCTGTATTGCGATGAAGTATTAGGCGCTCTAGAAGACCTGACTAATCACTTAACTGGCACCTTTGGTTTGCAAGGAGAAGCACTGAAAACAGCACGTGAGAAGTTTACAGTAGAAAGGTTGACGCCATTTCTAAAAAGCTTTGAAGCATTGTTAGTTCGCGGTGGTGGCGAGTACTTTGCAGACAATCAGCTGAGCATAGCTGATTTGAAAATGTTTGTTATCCTGCGCTCACTACGCTCTGGAAGTCTCGACCATATCCCAGCGGATATTGCAGATACAGTAGCTCCTAAACTAGTAGAGCACCAACAGCGTATAGCTGATAACCCAGTCGTTAAAGCTTATTACGGCTCTCGATCTTAAGACATATAAGTAAGCTGAAATATCGGCATATTTAAAAACTCAATATAAAACAGATAATTAGGCGGGTTTAATTTAAAAATGAGGAAATGTTCCCCAAAACAGTGTTTTTAGGCCATTTTATG
>CAKMZF010000111.1 GCA_929200405.1 uncultured Gammaproteobacteria bacterium
TAACCTAATAAGACGGTTTTAATAAAAATCATCCGTAGGCTTATAGGTTATATTTACAATTCTACCGTAACAGGACATATTTTTGGCTCGATCCTATCGGAGCAATAACATTAGGTCTCGTTTTTCAACAGCTGCTGGCAATAGATTATATTATCTGCGGTTCCAGCAAGGTATTATGCTCGCACATAAGACAGATGAGTTTATTGCATTAGGGCGACTCGACAGTTGTAGCTCCTTTATGTCTGATTTAGTGAAGAGGCGTTATCAATCGGGACTATAGTTTTCTATATTGGAAAGCCGATTAGGGTGTTGATAGATAGCCAGCTAATATCTATTTAGTCGAGCCTGAAGAAGCTCTTTTCTGATGTGAGTTAAAGTGTAAAACAGACAACTGTGGTCGTATTTCCAAACGGGTCACACAGAGCAGAAGGAAGTGGATGGCGTCGGGCAGCGATGGAGTTGATGATAGGCCACTTAAAATCAGACGATTGTTTAAACAGTAGTTACCTTATTTTAAGGCGTAAAGGCAACTATGCCAATGTGATTTTAGCAGCAGTTGGCTACAATCTTGCCAAGTAACTAGCTTGGTTGTATTGTGTCTGTAAAAAATACTGGTTATTTGTAACTAGAGAGCTGACAGAATGCCTCAATTACACCAAACTGCTTCAAGCGGTATGATTGATTCTTCAAGACTGACTATTTAAGCTGAAAAATAGCGACATTTCTTACGATTGATTCGCTCATGCGATGTTCGGCAGCGAAATGGTTTAAATGAAATCCTTGCTCGGTAAAACAGGCATTAAGTGCGTCTCGAGTAGGGCAGTTGGCATTAAAGGCTAGCACGATAGCGCCGTGTTTTTTGAGACTATTCTTCCAAGGTAGCACACATTCAGAAATGACGGCAAGTGGGTTCCGAGTTAAGTCGTTTGTAAAGTGCTGTACGCCGTATGGTAGATCACTAATAATCAGATCAAATTTTTCTTTCTTAAATAATGTTTCGGTATTTCTAGCGTCGCCAATAACCACTCTCATTGTGGTATCACAGACGGTGAAGTTTAAAAACTTGCCCAAGTTTTGCCTATTTGGATTGCCGATAAAACCGTCAGCGAGTTTGTGTTTTTGTCTGTGTAGTTTGGTCCATTTTTTGAGATTTCGGTGTATATCTGGCAAGGCTTTAGGATCTAGTTCAATACCATGTGCTTTTTTAAAACCATATCGAGCAGCCCAGAGTAGGCTAGTGGCTCTCCCGCACATAGGGTCTAATAAGTTTAGCTCGTTTGTTTTGTCTTTCCCTATGGTGGCTAGACCAGTGTTGATTAGCAGCTGCGTGAGTCTTTCGTTGGTTTTTCCTCTAAATTTACTGCCAAAAACAAAATCTTCATGTAGATTGAATTTTGGACTAAGATTTAAAGGTTTAAGAGCATCGCCATTTATTTCATATAGCCCTTGAGTAAAGGAGAGTCTGAGAATATTTTCAAGGAGTGCTTCATGGTACTCTAATTCAAAAAACTCAAGTGGGCCTATAGCAAAGTGCTCGACTGGGATATCGCCTAGCACATAGTTGAGTTCCTCTAATGCTACTTGTTTATAGTCCGAAAAGTATGCTGATTTGGCTTCTGGTGAGATTTGCAGGGCGATTTTTTTCATATTTGTTGAGCGTTGTTTTGAATTCTTAAGCAGCTTTGGTCTGCTATAATTTTAAGATGTGAGATTTTAGCATTTAGTTTGGAGATATTTAGGGAAGTTTGGCTTTTTGCGTTTTTTTAATGAAAATATTTTTGACGAGTGGATTTCTGCGTTCTGTTATAGACCTTTAGTATAGGTGTGAGTAATATGCACTTTCTATCAGATAACTTGAAAAGTTGATTCTATGACGCATAACGCAAGAGCTATGAGTAATGATCATCCATTGGTGAAAATCGTGCTAGTGGAGACTTCACATCCCGGTAATATTGGGTCAGCAGCTAGAGCAATGAAGACAATGGGTTTTACAGAGTTGGTTTTGGTGGCGCCGGTTAATTCGCCAGATGCTGTTGCTACATCTATGGCTGCAGGTGCTGATGATGTGTTATTTCATGCCAAAACAGTGATGACACTTGCGGAAGCCTTAGCAGATTGTCATTTAGTTGTCGGGTCAACGGCAAGGCCTAGAGGCTTTTCAGTGCCAGAGTATGCGCCGCAGGAGGGTATAGCAAAAGTGGTTGAAGGTGTGCAAACGGGGTTAAAAACAGCATTGGTTTTTGGCCGAGAACGCACTGGTTTGACAAATGCAGAGATTGATTTTTGTCATCACTTGATTCGCATTCCCAGCCATGCCGAATACAGCTCACTGAATTTATCACAGGCAGTGCAAGTGCTGAGCTACGAATACCGCATGCAATGGCTAGCGACTTTACCTGAACAATCATTGCATCAGCTTACTGCAACAGCAACTCAGCAAGAGTCAGCTAAAGCGATTGAGAGGCCAGCTACATCTGCAGAGTTAGATTCGTTATATGCGCATTGGCAGCAGTGTTTTACCGAGAGTGGTTTTTTGCAAGATGACAATCACGAGCGATTAATGCGCTTTATTAAGGTGATGATGAATCGCAGTCATCCTTCGTTGCAAGAGGTGAATATTCTTAGGGGTATGTTGTCGAGTGTCTGCCGTTATCAAGCGGAGTAGGTGATGAGTAGTATCGAGCCTCTTTTTTCAGCACTTGCCAGAGAGAATATGATGGCGCTCTCTGCTTATCGATACCAAGACAATGCAGCATTGCAAGTAGTGAATACAGAAACATTAGAGAATCGTTTGGGTGAGGTATTAACGCTCTATCAATGTGCTCTAAATTCAGCGCCAGAGAGCAAAGTGTTTAGAGCGAGAGCATATGGTGATGCCTATTTATGGACGTTGGGTTTATTTGCCGCGAAATGGCTTACCGATCAGTGTCACAATAAAACAGATGTTACAGAGGATGCCGTATTTGATAGCTTTCCAGATGATATAGAAATAATGGCAGCTTTAGGAGTGCCAGAAGCTTCGGTTTCTGCAGCCGTTTTGACTTGTCGGCTTGTGGATGCACTGATGAGGCAGCTATAAGAGCTGAGCTGTTGTGAGTTGCTATTCTCAAATTCGCCATTATATCTGTAGTGAGAAAAGTCAATTATTAGCCTTTGGTTGAGTAGTAAGAGAGAAACTATGACGGAGAAATTAATTACCATTACCGAGCCTGCAGCAGAGAGGGTGAAAAGCTTTTTGGCAAAGGAAGCGGGCTTAGGTTTGCGCTTTGGTGTAAAGAAAAGCGGTTGTTCAGGTTGGGCATATTATATAGAGATTGCTAAGGATGCGCAGGACACTGATCATGTATTTGAGCAGTTCGGGATAAAAGTCTATGTGAATAATGAGTCTTTGGATTTAGTCGCTGGCACGGAAATTGACTATACTAAAGTTGGTTTGGGCGAAAGTTTTAAGTTCTCTAATCCGAATGTGACAGCAGAGTGTGGTTGCGGTGAGAGTTTCACAACCTCCGCGGCTTAGAAGTAGCTATTAAGCTACGGTTGTACTTGTGTTCATTTTCAATTGACAACGATAGCGTAAGGTTGCAGCTATCAAGTCAAAAACGCATGGGAGAAAGAGATGCACTTGAAATTCATTAATCAAAAATTAAATTCCAAAACAGGAAATAGTATTAGTATCAAGCAGACTTTGATGGTAACAGCAGTGTCAGCAGCCATAGCTTTGGCAGTGGTGCCGACATTGAAGCAGCCTGCGCAGGCAGAAGCAACGGCTGAGTTGTTGGCAGCTGGTGTCAATACTTTAGCGCCGCTGGTCGAAAAGGTCACGCCAGGCGTAGTTAATGTGTCGGTGAAAAGTAAGGTGGCTGAAAGGGCGAGAAGCCCGCTTTTTGAGGATGAGTTTTTCCGACGTTTTTTTGAAATGCCAGATGGACAATCAAAACCTCGTGAAAGAGAAGCGCAATCAGTTGGCTCGGGTGTGATCGTTGATGCTGAAAAAGGTTATGTTTTAACCAATAATCACGTGATTGAAGATGCTGATGAAATTGTTGTTAAGCTAAAAGATGGTAGAGAGTTAACCGCTGAGCTGATCGGCGCTGATGAAGGTACCGATATTGCAGTGCTGAAAATAGAGCCGAAGAACTTAACCGAAGTGGTTTTAGGTGACTCAGACTCAGCCAGAGTGGGCGACTTTGTTGTTGCAGTGGGCAATCCTTTTGGTATAGGGCAGACAGTGACCTCTGGTATTGTTTCTGCGGTAGGCAGAACTGGACTAAATTTAGAAGGCTATGAGAACTTCATTCAAACCGATGCTTCTATTAATCCCGGTAATTCTGGTGGTGCGTTGGTTTCTATGGACGGTAAACTCATGGGAATCAACACAGCGATTATTGCCCCAGCTAGAGGCAATGTAGGGATTGGTTTTGCTGTGCCGGCGAATATGGCCAAGTCTGTTATGGATCAACTTATTGAGCATGGTGAAGTTAAGCGTGGTCAGATTGGTGTGGTTATTCAAGATGTGAACCCTGAGCTAGTAGAAGCGTTGGATTTGCAAGCTGAAAAAGGCGCATTGATCTCACAGGTGGTGCCGGGCTCTCCAGCGGAGAAAGCAGGTTTGCAGTCTGGAGATGTGATAACTAAGGCTGGCGGACGTGATGTGAAAGCACTTTCTGACCTTCGCAACCAAGTGGGTTTGGTGCGTTTGGGGGAGGAAATTGAGATTGAATATATCCGTGAAGGCAAGCCGATGACGGCAGTGATTGAAGTCGATAATGTTTCCGCCTTTGCTGTTGCTGATGGCAAGGTTGGCAAACTAGAGGGAGCTAAGCTTAAGGAAGAAGGCAAGCACGTGGTGATCGATAATATCGAGCCGGACTCTAAAGCGGCAAGTTATGGTTTGGAAACTGGTGATAAAATTTTGGCTGTGAATCGTCAAAATATTGAAAACTTAGCTGAGTTAGCAGAAGCTTTTGATAAAAAGTCGAACGTCTATGCGCTACTGGTGGAGCGAAATAGAAGCAGACTCTTTATTATTATTCGCTAATGGTCTTTTGGTTGTTCAATTGGTAAAGCGGCATTCTGCTTTGCCAAGCTAAAGAAAAACTGGCACTCTGTGCCAGTTTTTTTTATGTCTTTTGTAAGCTGCTATCAATTTATCTCTTTAAGGTTTAGGAATATTTATGGGTACATCATCTGCTGATATTGATTTACTAGAGTTGCGTTTAGCACGCTTTGGTCTTAGTTGGCAGGCGCTATTAACGGCTGATGGAGTTGCTAAATTAGACCAGCAATTTTTGGCAAAATTGCAGCTGGAGCAACCGTTGCTGGCTCATAGATTATCAAGCTACCGCAGTGGAGTTTATGATTTGGATAGGCTGCAGATATCAGCGCTGCTAATTGATATTGCGGTGCCTTTGGAAATTTTTATTGCTGAGCTTTTTGGAGTTGAGCAATCTATTCGTGCAGCTATCGAGCAAACTACCCAATACGATCCGTTATATCAGTTTCGGGAGCATTTGGTGTCCCGAAAAGCAAGACGCTACAGAAAGCCAATTTCACAAACATTTACAGAATTACATAACCAGGTTTTGGCGTTATGCAATGTTGAAGATGCTGCGGATATTGCCAGTGAATTTATCGAGTTGCAGATAGCAAAAACGGCGATTGATCTGTTGGCAGATGAGAGCGCAAATAAAGTTGAGATATTACTGTTGACGCAATGGGCTAAGTTGGCGTTAACCACGTCTGATGGTCAAGACCTTGTGCGGAATTGGATGAGTTTTTCTTTGCCAAAGATAATAGATTATGAGGCATTAGTTCCTATTGAGCCTATCATTAGGAATGATGATGAATATCTGCAATGGCGAGATTTGAGATCGCCAGATAAGCCAAAGTTTAAACAACGGTATGGATTTTCGTTGAGTGACCATAGAGCCTCAGTGCCTAAAGTTCAGGCAGAGATTGATTACTGTAAATATTGTCACGATCATGAAGGCGATTTCTGCTCGCGTGGGTTTTGGGATAAAAAAGGCCAATTAGATAAAGGTTTCCGTCCAGATGCATTTGGAGAGAAAATGGAAGGTTGTCCATTAGAAGAAAAAATATCTGAGATGCAGTGGCTCAAAAGAGCTGGACATCCCATCGCCTCATTGGCAATGGCAATGTCTGATAACCCGATGATTCCAGCAACAGGGCATCGAATTTGCAATGACTGTATGAAGGCTTGCATATATCAAAAGCAAGACCCTGTTGATATTCCGCAGGTAGAAACCCGACTGTTGACAGATGTATTGTCGCTTCCGTGGGGTGTAGAGATATATGGCCTGCTAACGCGATGGAATCCCATTCGGCAACAACAGTATCTACAGCAGCCTTATAATGCGCGCAAAGTATTAGTCGTCGGTATGGGGCCGGCGGGTTTTTCAATGACGCATCATTTGCTGATGGAGGGGTGTGCGGTTGTCGGTATCGATGGTTTGAAGATAGAGCCGTTGCCCTCAGAGTTGCTGCAGCAGCCGATTAATAGTTGGAATGCCATCTGTGAGGATTTAGATACCAGAGTGCTGTATGGTTTTGGCGGTGTTGCGGAGTATGGTATTACCGCGAGATGGGATAAGAATTTTCTGAAACTTATCTACTTGACCTTGCAAAGGCATCAATATTTTCAGATCTTTGGTGGGGTGCGATTTGGTGGAACCATGACCATTGACACTGCTTGGCGTAGTGGGTTTGACCATATCTGTCTGGCGACAGGTGCCGGATACCCCAAAGTACTGGAAGTGGAAAACTCTTTAGCGCGTGGCATGCGACAGGCGAATGATTTTTTGATGGCGTTGCAATTAACGGGTACAGCAAGTGAGTTGAGTACTGCGAATTTGCAACTTCGATTGCCTGCAGTTGTTATCGGTGGTGGGTTAACGGCAATAGATACCGCGACCGAGATACAAAGCTATTATATCCGACAAATTGAGAAAGTTTGGCAACGCTATACTAAGCTCTGTGATAAGCAAGGAGAGCAAGTTGTTAGAGCTGGATATGATGTTGAAGGGCTGCAAATATTAGATGAATTTTTAAATCACGCAGAGCAATTACAATCACACAAGGCTGCTTTGCCTGTTGGCGCTGAGCTTGATGTTGTCAGACTGTTGCAAAGCTGGGGAGGTGTTACTATTGTTTATCGCAAGCGTCTGCAAGATGCACCTGCTTATACGCGCAATCACGAAGAAGTAAGCGAAGCTATGCGAGAAGGTATTTGGTTTAAAGAATGCTTGAGTCCTGTGGCTGCCGAGCTAGATGCGTTTGGGCATATATCTACAATGAAGTTTGCAGCCACGAAGTTGGACGATGGTAAGTGGATGGAAATTGACGATCAAATTACGATGGTTGCTGCTAAATCTGTCATGGTGGCAACAGGAACATCTCCAAACATTATTTATGAAAAAGAACATCAAGGCTCTTTTCTTCTTCAAGATAAGCATTATTTACCTCATCGCCTAGAAAGTGGGCGACTCATAGCAGAAAAATCGCAAGCAGGAATAGGAGTGAAATCAGATACCCCAGCGGCATTCTTGACTAGCTATTTTTTTCAAAATAAAACCATTAGCTTCATCGGGGACGCACACCCGCAGTATCAAGGCAGTGTTGTAAAAGCGATAGCCAGTGCCCAGCATGGCTATCTGCAAGTTATGAAAAGCATCGCTCTGTTAAGAGATGCGACTACCGCAAGTTTTGATGAATTTGTTCAGCAAAATAATAGAGATTTACGGCCAGAGATTGTCGCGATAGAAAAAACCGCTACAGGAATGACAGAGCTAAAGGTTCGCGCGCCGATGATTGTCAAAAATTACCAACCTGGGCAATTCTTTAGACTGCAAACTTATGAGGCCGATGCTATTGTTAAACAGCAAACTCGATTGCAAATCCCAGTGCAAATAGTCAGTGGTGCAGGCATTGAGGGAGATTGCATTCGTTTATTATTACTGCCAACAGCGGCTAACATGAAGCTCGTTGAGCAACTAGTAGTTGGACAATCGATCGTTTTGATGGGGCCAACAGGTGCTCCCATGCATTTACCAACGCAGAAAAACATAATGATTATGGCAAGCCGCTGGGGCTGTGCGGTGATGCTGGATGTTGGCGAAACGTTAAAAGCAAGAGGCAATCAAGTTACCTACGTGGGACTTTACGATAAGGCTTCTCAAGTGGATTTTATGGATGCATTGACAGAGGTGACCGATCAAATAATATGGATAACCCAGAGTGGTGAGTCAGTTAGGCCAAAGAGAGATACAGATATTTCGCTAACAGAGCGAGATGCTATTGCAGCGCTAAAAAAAATTCACAGTGCAGATAATAATGTGGATTGGTCGCAAGTAGACGAGCTTATTGTGTTGGGCGGAGCGGGATTGCTTATTCAGGTGAAAATAGCACTGACAAATTCACTCTCAGAAGTCTTTAATAAAGATATTTCTGTTAAAGGGACATTAACCAATCCCATGCAATGTATGATGAAAGGCGTCTGTGGGCAATGTTTGCAATGGGTGATAGACCCAATGACAGGTGACAAAACTCATGCAGTGTTTAGCTGTGCAGAGCAAGATCAACCGCTCCAATCGATAGATATTATAGGTATGCAATCAAGGCAGAAACAAAATAGAGTATTAGACCAACTTAATAGTCAATGGTTGTCTGAGCTATGTTAGCAATTTGCCCCAGTACAATAGTCAGTTTTTATTGGTGAGTAGTTGAATTTCGG
>CAKMZF010000112.1 GCA_929200405.1 uncultured Gammaproteobacteria bacterium
AGCCCTTTTGTGCCGACCGGAGCGCTAGCGTCGGAGTTAGGCTTAGATGACAGGGCAGAGCGTAATAACAATGGCGGCTCAAACTCGCATGATGTGGAGGTGGCAAATATCATTGTAAATAGTGAAGTGGAAGAAGTTGAGGTGGTGGTCAATAATCCTCGTGCATTAGAGCCACTAGAGTATTTTAAGAAAGAAGAATTGCAATATACCGGACGATTAACCAATAAATATGGTAAGCCGATAGCGCTCATTAGTGGGCCTGATGGCCTTATGTATAAGGCTGGCGTAGGTGATAGAGTAGGGCGAATTCAGGCTCAAGTGGCAGAAATTAATAATAATAATATAGAGATTAGAACGGGCTCTCAAAAGGATGTTATTCCGTTAACTAAAATGAAGCGATAAGATCTGCAAGTGTAATGGGTAATGGAGTGAGGTTTTGGTTTAGGTGATGTTTGACCGGACCTGGAAAGTTATGAAGAAACAAAAAATAGGTAGTTTAGGAGTGAGCAAAAATAAGATGGGAGAGGTGATGAGTTTGCCGTTCTCTCGAATGTTTGCGGTAATGCTGGGAGTGCTTTCTATTGATTTGGCATTGGCACAGTCAGAGAGTGAGAACGAGCTTTTATCTTCTTGGAAATCTCTCAGTATTAATAAAGTCGATTCGAGCAATAGGTTACAGTTATTAAGTCAAAGTCTAGGTCTGAAGAGTAGTCTGAGTTTGGGGAATGTTTCAGTCACGAGTCGAAATGAAACAGCTTTCATTCGTATAGATTTGCCGCCTGGTGAGAGTAGAACTAATGTGCGCACCACTGCGACTGAAATAACGGTTTTTATAGATGGCATGAATGTGGCTGAGCAAGATATTGGTCGTTCAATAGATGTCTCTAATAAAAGCGCGTTGATATCAAGATATAGTCTTGACCCAAGTGATGGTGGTGCTGATTTGGTTTTTGAATTACAGCAGCCAGTATTTCAGAAATCTTACTCACAAAGTGGCAATTTGTTTATTGATTTAAAAGCTAAAGATAACAGTGGTGCGGAATCTGAGGTGGTAGTTGATGAGTCTGATGTGCCTGCGGTCACAAACTCAATATTAAATAAGCAGACTGAGCAGATTTCAAAAGTCAGCCAATATTCAGGAAGGCCGACGGATCGTATGACTTTGAGTCTTCAAGACGTTAATATTCGACAATTACTACAGATTTTTGCTGCTCAGCGTGGCATTAATATGGTTGTTAGTGATGATGTCCAGGGCAATATTTCTGTTGAATTAAATGATGTGCCATGGGAGCAAGCGTTAGATATTGTCCTGCAATCTAAAAACTTGGGACGCCGCACGCAGGGTGGAGTGATCTTTGTATCCCCCAAGGCCAAGTTGGTTCAAGATGAGCAGGAGCTTTTAGAGGCAAAGCAGCGTCAAGATGACCTTATTCCGCTAGTGAGTGATGTGATTCAGCTAAACTATGGGTCAGCAATCAAAATTGCAGAAGAGTTTGGTAAGAGCGGTTCAGACGAGAGTTCTATTGTCTCAAAGCGGGGTCGTATAATTGCCGATGAGCGTACAAATAGTCTTATCGTCCGTGACTTGGCTGCGAATGTAGAACGCTTGAAAGAGATTGTAGAAACATTAGATAGGCCAGTAAAGCAGGTGATGATTGATGCTAGGATTGTTTTGGCATCAGATGATTTTTCTAAACAAATTGGCGTTAAATGGGGTGTGGGCGGTAGCGTTGGAGCAGCTAATGGCGACTATCAGCTTGGTTTTTCTGGTACCCCAACAGGAGCAAGTGATATTGTGGGCGCCACAGGACGCTCTTTTTCAACCCTAGGGAATCGACTTGGTGTTGATTTAGGGGCTAATGCGGTTAGTACGGGGGCTTCTCCGGCATCTGCGGCTTTTTCTTTATTGGCAAAAGATTTCCTGTTGGATCTTGAGCTTTCTGCTATGCAGGCTGAGGGTAGAGGTGAGACATTATCTAATCCAAGAGTGGTTACCACAAATGGTCAAGAGGCAGTGATTCGTCAAGGCGAGCAGATACCCTATGCTACAATCTCTGAATCAGGCACGCAAACAGAGTTTAAAGATGCTGTTTTAGAGCTAAAGGTAACGCCGAGAATTACTCCTTCAGGGCAGGTGCTGTTAGATCTCTCCGTTAAGAAGGACGAGCGGGGTTCAGATACTGACGCGGGACCAGCAATTAATTCAAGAGAAGTAAATACTCAGGTTCTGGTGCAAGATCAAAATACAGTGGTGTTGGGTGGTGTGTTTGAAAAGGTGTCAATTCAATCGCTAGAAAAAGTGCCTTTGTTGGGTGATTTGCCAGGTATTGGTAAGCTATTTAGACGGAATGGAAATAGTGATACAAAATTTGAATTGTTGGTTTTCGTGACACCAACAATAATGAAATAACTGCTGTTATTGTTGTGAGTTGATTTTGGCAAAGATTTTTGATATTTCTATAGCGCTGGTAGGGCCAATGGGAGCTGGTAAAAGTACTATTGGCAGACTTCTAGCTAAAACGCTTGATTTTGATTTTGTAGACTTAGATGAAGTGATACAAATCAGAACAGGTGTGGAAATTGCAACTATATTTGATATAGAAGGTGAGAAAGGTTTTAGGCAAAGAGAATCTTGTGCTCTGGCTGACTTCGTTAATAAAAAAAAGTTAATTATTTCTACAGGTGGTGGCGTTGTTATTAGTCCTGAAAATAGAGAGTTATTAAAAAAAGTTACTCATGTTATTTATCTTAAAGCCACAGTAGAACAAATATACCAAAGAGTGCAGTATGACAAAAAGCGACCACTACTTGCTGTTGAGGATCCTAAGGCAGTGTTAGAGAGACTGATAGCAGAGAGGCAGCCTTGGTATGAAGATGTAGCAAGTTATGTGTTGATCTCAGAGAATAAGCCACCCAAAAAGGTTACTTTGGAAATTGTAAATATGGTTGAACAGTCGTGAGTGAGAATGTGTTATCTGTGATGGTTGGTTTGGGTGAGCGTCAATATTCCATCGAAATTGGTTCAGATTTATTATCTAGTAGTAAATCTTATTTACCATTTGTTGCCAATAGAGCTGCCCTAATAATAACAGATGATAATGTGGCTCCATTGTATTTGTCACAGGTTGACTCAGCTTTAGAGCAGCACGGTTGCCAAGTTTTTCATTATGTTCTCAATGCTGGTGAGCAGCAAAAACATTTAGATAGTATTGCAGCTATTTATCAGCAGGCATTATCGCTAAAGTTGGATCGGCAATGTTTATTTGTTGCATTGGGGGGAGGAGTTGTCGGAGATATGACCGGATTTGCTGCAGCTACCTATCTTAGAGGTGTGCCATTTATTCAAATTCCCACAACACTGCTCTCGCAGGTGGACTCCTCTGTGGGTGGTAAAACTGGGGTAAATCATACTTTGGGTAAAAACATGATCGGTGCTTTTTATCAGCCAAAGCAGGTGATTATTGATATCGAGACCCTGCAAACCTTGCCAGCTAGAGAGTATGCTGCTGGTTTAGCAGAGGTGATTAAATATGGTTTGATTGCCGATCTGAATTTCTTGCAATGGCTTATGGTAAATACTAAGGCTATTATCGAGATGGATGATGGCGTTTTGATGAAGATTATAGAGAGATCTTGTGAGATAAAAGCTGAAGTGGTTGCAGCTGATGAGCGGGAAAAAGGCATTCGGGCGCATTTAAATTTTGGTCATACTTTTTGTCACGCCATTGAAAATATTTTGGGTTACGGTAATTGGTTGCACGGTGAGGCAGTAGCGGTCGGGATGTTGATGGCGATGAACTTGTCAGTAAGTCTGGGACAAGTACCTCAAAGCGCTGTAGATGCTTTAGCAGATTGGTTGGAGGACGTCGGTCTTCCGACAAAGCTGCCAGAGCAAGTGGCAACATCGGATATGATTCAGCTAATGGCGGGTGATAAAAAAGTTGAATTTGGCGTGTTGCGCTTGATAACGCTTAAGTCTCTTGGCGAGGCTGAAATTCGCTCCAATATATCAGAAGATCTTATTGCTAAAGCTATTGATACATGTCGATAGTCAAAAGTACTGAGACATATACTAATCTCCGTTAAAGATACATCACGCTCAGCTTATGGCATAATGCGCCTTTTGTAGAACCTAATCTCAGACGATATGACAAATTCAGCAATACCCTCAGGCGTTGATTCGCTACAAAATGACAGATATTTACGCATGCTAAGGGGGCAGTCAGTTGATCGAACTCCGCTTTGGGTTATGCGTCAGGCAGGAAGGTATTTACCAGAATATCGAGCAACCAGAGCGGTGGCTGGTGACTTTATGAGTCTTTGTCGCAACGCAGAGTTGGCATGTGAGGTTACTCTGCAGCCCTTAGCGCGTTACGATTTAGATGCGGCTATTTTATTCTCTGATATCCTTACTATTCCAGATGCTATGGGCTTAGGTCTTAGTTTTAATGCAGGTGAAGGTCCTGTGTTTTCAAAGCCATTGCAATCAGAAGCAGATATCGATAATTTGCCCATCTTGGATCCAACTGCTGAACTGCAATACGTGATGAATGCAGTATCAACTATTCGCAAAGCACTGAATGGTCGAGTGCCGTTAATTGGCTTTTCAGGGAGTCCATGGACGCTAGCAACTTATATGGTTGAAGGTGGCAGTAGCAAGCAATTTGCGAAGGTGAAAAAATTAGCTTATCAATCGCCTGTTGCGATGCAAAAATTGATGGATAATTTAAGTGAAAATGTTTTTGTTTACCTTAAAGCGCAAGTAGAGGCGGGTGCTCAAGCGCTAATGATATTTGATACTTGGGGGGGGGTACTTACGCCGGCTCAATACCAGAAAATATCACTTGACGCTATGGAAAAGATAGTCTCTCGTTTGAAGCGAGATTCTGTCACTGCAAATATTCCGGTCACATTGTTCTCCAAAGGTGTTGGTGAAAAACAACTGGTTCAGTTAGCCGATTTAGGGAATGAAGCGATAGGTGTGGATTGGACACATGCGCTATCTGATGTTAGGGCAGCAACTGGTGATAAGGTAGTCTTACAGGGAAATTTAGATCCCTGCGTCTTATATGCTCAGCCTGAGGCTATTCGTCAGTCAGTTAAAGCTGTTTTGAAGAGTTATGGAGAGCATAAGGCAACAGGTGGGCATATATTTAATTTGGGGCATGGAATACACCCTGACATCCCGCCTGAGAAAGTGTCTGTATTGGTAGAAGCGGTTAAAGAATTTAGTTCTCAGTATGTTTGTTAATAAGAATTAAGACTGCCCAAAGAGGGTGTTTAATTGCAGTTGCTCGATAACGAGCTGGCAGATATGTTGATGAGCTATGAGTGTAGTATGTGCATTATAAAAAGAGTTGAGTTATGACGACAGTTGTAGAAAAAGATTTTGTGCAAAGTATTGTGGATGGGCTGCAGTACATTTCATATTATCATCCACCTGATTTTATCCAAGCAATGATGCTAGCTTATAATGTTGAACAGTCGCAAGCTGCAAAAGATGCTATGGCACAAATTTTGATAAACTCAAAAATGTGTGCAGAGGGTCGCCGCCCAATCTGTCAAGACACAGGTATTGTTACGGTGTTTTTGAAAATAGGCATGGATGTGCGTTGGAAAGCAAGTCAAGATGTCGAGTCAATGGTGAATGAAGGGGTGAGAAGAGCTTATATGCACCCAGATAACGTGTTGCGCGCTTCTATTTTGGCAGATCCCGCTGGCAAGAGAATAAATACTCAAGACAATACGCCGGCAGTTATTCACACTCAGGTAGTTGCTGGTGATAAAGTAGAGGTATATTTGGCTGCTAAAGGTGGTGGCTCAGAAAACAAAGCCAAAATGGCGATGCTGAACCCATCTGATAGTATAGTGGACTGGGTGTTGAAAACAGTGCCAACCATGGGGGCAGGTTGGTGTCCGCCAGGCGTGTTGGGCATAGGCATTGGTGGTACGGCAGAAAAAGCTGCACTATTAGCAAAGGAGTCTTTACTTGCGCCTATCGATATTCAAGAATTAAAGGTTCGAGGTGCAGAAAACCGTGCCGAGGAGCTAAGACTGGAGCTGTTTGAGAAAGTTAATGAGCTGGGGATAGGTGCTCAAGGACTTGGCGGTTTGACAACTGTTCTGGATGTTAAAGTTTTGGATTATCCAACGCATGCTGCCTCTAAGCCGATTGCGATTATTCCCAACTGCGCAGCTAGTCGACATATTCATTTTACGCTTGATGGGAATGGGCGGGTCGAGTTAAAAACGCCGAGATTATCAGATTGGCCAGATATTTCGCTGTCGGATGCTGGTGAGTCTCGTGTTAATCAAACACGGCGGGTAAATTTGGATGCTATTACCAAAGAAGAAGTGGCAACTTGGCAGCCTGGAGAAACGATATTGCTTAGTGGCAAGATGCTAACAGGAAGGGACGCTGCTCATAAAAAAATTCAAGAGTTACTGGCAAATGGTCAGTCTTTACCGGATGGTGTGGATTTCAAGAATCGTTTCATTTATTATGTCGGCCCAGTAGACGCGGTTCGCGATGAGGTGGTTGGCCCTGCAGGTCCTACTACTTCGACTCGAATGGATAAATTTACTGACATGATGTTGGGTGAAGCTGGTTTGCTCGGTATGGTGGGCAAGGCAGAGCGAGGAGATGCTGCGATAGATTCTATTAAAACCCATGGTGCGGTATATCTGATGGCTGTAGGAGGTGCTGCTTATTTAGTCTCTAAAGCCATTCGTAGTGCGAAAGTTATTGCTTTCCCAGAGTTAGGAATGGAAGCGATACAAGAGTTTGAAGTTGAAGATATGCCGGTTACTGTAGCAGTTGATTCTCAAGGAACTTCCGTTCACAAGACCGGGCCAGCAGAGTGGAAAATTAACATTCAAAGTATAAAGAATAAAGCTTAAACTTTAACAATGGAAGTAATGTCAATGGATGCGACACAAATACAAATTTTATTAGAGCGGAATTTACCTAATGCTGATGTTTATATTGAAGGTGATGATGGCGTGCACTTTCAAGCCTTGGTGGTTTCTGACGAATTTGAAGGCAAGTCTTTGATAAAACAACATCGAATTGTATATGCTGCTTTAGAGGGAAAGATAGAGAGTCAAGAAGTGCATGCTTTTGGGCTGAAAACGATGACTAAAGTGCAATACCTAAATGCTCAGTAGCAATAATAAAAGGATCGACTGTGGCAAGTAAACTTATTATTTCAGGTGGCACACCACTATCTGGTCAAATCAGCGCTTCTGGCGCAAAAAATGCAGTTCTACCAATACTGTGTGCTGGTATATTGGGTGAAGGTCCGTTGACTGTTAGTAATGTTCCTCACCTGCAAGATGTTACTACTTGCCTTGAGCTACTTGGCAGCATGGGAGTAACTCTTGAAGTAGATGAAAAATTGAATGTAAGCATTGATCCACGCACTTTGAGTAGTCAAGTTGCGCACTATGATTTGGTTTCAAAAATGCGAGCTTCAATAGTGGTATTAGGGCCTTTAGTTGCTAAGTATGGTTACGCAAAAGTTTCACTGCCTGGGGGCTGTGCTATTGGTTCTCGTCCAGTTGATCAGCATATTAAAGGTCTTGAGGCCTTGGGTGCAAGAATAGAAATCGAGGATGGTTATATTGTTGCGAAGGCAGATAAACTTAAAGGCGCACATATCTATATGGATATGGTGACTGTTACTGGAACTGAAAATATCCTGATGGCAGCTGTCTTGGCAGAAGGTGAGTCTATTCTAGAAAATGCTGCCAGAGAACCGGAAGTTGTGGATCTTGCTGATTGTTTGATTGCTATGGGTGCAAAAATTGAAGGAGCTGGAACTAATACTATCACGGTGCAAGGTGTGCCAGCTTTAAAAGCGGCGTCTCATAGGGTTGTGGCTGATCGCATTGAAACCTGTACTTATCTCTGTGCTGCGGCAATTACAGGTGGTAAGGTCACAGTACATAAGACTAGGCCAGATACCTTTGAGGCTGTGCTCTCTAAACTTGAGGAAGCAGGTGTAAAGGTGACGGTAGAGGGTGAGTCTGTGACAGCGGATATGGAGGGCAGAGCACTAAAAGCGGTTGACATTTATACAGCGCCATACCCGGCCTTTCCAACAGATATGCAAGCGCAATTTTTGGCGATGAATATAGTTGCAAAAGGAGTGGGCAGAGTTACAGAAAATATTTTTGAA
The DNA here is from genome assembly GCA_929200405.1 of uncultured Gammaproteobacteria bacterium. GTDB lineage: Bacteria > Pseudomonadota > Gammaproteobacteria > Cardiobacteriales > CAKMZF01 > CAKMZF01. Next base: position 8,181 of record CAKMZF010000112.1, read on the forward strand.
AATCGCTTTATGCATGTCGATGAGCTTAAGCGTTTTGGTGCTAAGATTTCGATTACAGGTAATACAGCTATTTCTGAAGGGTTGCCAGTGTTAAAAGGAGCCGAGGTGATGGCAACTGATCTTAGAGCTTCGGCTAGTTTGATTATCGCGGCTTTGGCAGCGCAAGGCGAGACAACCGTGAGTCGAATTTATCATATTGATCGTGGTTATGAGTGTATTGAAGAGAAGTTACGCCAATTAGGTGCTACGGTTAGACGCGAAGCATCTTAGGAGTTGTCAATGATTACGTTGGCCGTTGCCAAAGGGCGAATACTTAAAGAGGCTCTTGCCGTTTTAAAGCAGCAAGACATTGTTCCGGAGGTTAATCCAGATGATAGTCGTAAGCTTGTAATCGATACTAATGATGAAAGCTTGCGTCTACTTATCGTCAGGGCAAGTGATGTGCCTACCTATGTTCATCATGGTGTTGCTGATTTAGGAATCGTGGGTAAAGATACGTTATTAGAGTATAGTGATCATCAGTTATATGAGCTGGCGGACT
>CAKMZF010000113.1 GCA_929200405.1 uncultured Gammaproteobacteria bacterium
GCTTCACTTGCCATGAATTGCTCAAAGCTTTGCTGGTCCATAAAGCAGAACATTTCACCGTCATTATATAAATATTGCATGGTGGTTTCCATGACATCAGCCGCTTCTACTGATTCGCCAGATTTAAATGTACGCTCTATCACGCGGTTGGTTTTAAGGTTTTTAATGCGAACTCTGTTAAAAGCCTGGCCTTTTCCTGGTTTTACCAATTCATTTTCAACGATATTCCATGGATCACCGTCAATAATAATTTTCAAGCCATTTTTAAATTCATTAGTACCATAGGTTGCCATAAAGTTCTCTTGTCTGGTTATTCGCAAAGCGATAGTTTACAAAACTTTAAGCGCCAGCGCATCTATTACCCGTTATTCCTCAGCATTAATTTCTGTTATTTACTGTATTTTCAATGCCTATCACCTATATTGTCCTGAAATCATTCAGCCAAGAGCCATTAATTTTCCTTAAAATGTTGCCAACTTTAAGGAGATTATTTTGCTATCCCATTCTAAAAAATACTTTTTCGGCAGTTGCTTGCTGCTACTAGCTTGCGCTGGTTGCAATAACCAACTACAGCAACATCAGCAATTAGAGATTAAAAACATTGACCCCAATCAGCTTCGCATAGCAATTGAACACTCTAGCAGTGTTCGCTTTTCAGAAGATGGTCCAACTTTTGGCCTAAGCCTTGCAGGTGACACGCCTCCCGTAGACCTGCATTATGACATTTCTCTGCGCGAGTCAACCCAACGGAAACCCACCACATTGCAAAAACTTGTACGCTCGGACCGCAAGCTTTCGCTATTTCAGATTAGCACCAAAAACCAGCCTACTCTCAATAAGGTTTTAACCATACTCAAAGACGGTCAACAGCGAGGTATAGCTGGCAACGCAGCGTTGAATGTAAAACTAGATAATGCTTGTTCTACGCTAGCTAGTGCTTCGGAGATACTCAATAGTGAGTTTAACTTGAGTGCACCAGAAAGGGTGACAGTGTGGATTAAGACTGTGAAAAATGGTTATTATCAGAAATTATTAGATCGAGTTGATATAGCCGAGCAAAAAGCTTTGCCTAGCTGCCAACTAATAAAGACCTAGAATCTGAATAAAGTAATCGTTAGATATTACATTCAAAAACAATAACTATCAAACATAAAAAAGCTCGCCGATGCGAGCTTTTTTATGGGGTTAGAACTACTGAATTAAATCCGCTCTAGTAAGGCTCTAGAATCTGAGCTTTTGTCATCAACTTCCATAACACCTGATTTAATCTGGTAGTCTAAGCGATTTAATATACCGCGTGACGGCACTGAAAATTCAACGGCACATTTGCCTTGTTTTCCTTTAACAGTCCTATAACTACCTTCAAACTCGCCCTGCTTTTCTCCCGTAATCACGTTAAATAACGCCGTCGCAAAAAAACCATCCTCACGGAACATATAGCCTATAGCGGCTGGGATTACTTCATTGTTTGATCCTTGGCGCACTTCTTGCGACATCCATTTTCCGTAAATTTTCTCCGCCGGACAATTCTTGTCGCCAGTCGGGATAGGTTTTGCTGAAACTGGTTTTGGTTTCGCAGCAACTGCCTGAGATTTTATTACCTCTGGTTCCTGTACTTGCATTTCTCGAATAACAACTTTTGGTTGCTGGGGATCTATTGCCTGTGGAATCACAACAGGTTGGATGCTCTCCTGCAGAGTGGGTGAAACCTCTATTGCTTGAGGCACATTTGCAACAGAAATATCTGAACTCTGCGCGTCATAAGCAGCCAATATCTCATCCCTTGTCAACGGTCGATTTACCACTGCTACAGCTTTTTGAGGCGCCTGCTCTGCTTGGTCTATAATTTCTGCCACTGGTTTTTTAGTAGCGCAAGCAGACAGCATAATTTGTGCTGTTATTACTATAACCGTCAGCTTATAGAAGGATTTCAATTTTGATTCATTCATTTTTGTCACTCAATAAATAGCTATAAAAATATAGACCGGTTAGTTTTGATTCTGCTTTAAGGCGGCAATACGCTTATGCAAAGGCGGGTGAGTTGTCATTAGCTCCGCTGAAAATTGCACAATACCAAAAGCCGCTAGAGAATCTGGCATGGTTTTCTTAGCACCACCAGACAAACTTTGCAAGCGCTCAAGAGCTGCGATCATTTTACTGCGATCGGACAACGCTGCACCGCCTTCATCTGCATGAAACTCTCTGTGACGACTAAACCACATCACAATTAATGATGCCAAAAAGCCAAAGACCATCTGCCCCACCATTCTACCCATAAAGTAGCCCATACCTCCGCCACCGGAGTCTCTGTTTCGCATCATGCTTCCCAAAACATGAGAAAGCACCAACACGAATGTATTAACAACACCTTGCATCAAAGTCATGGTTATCATATCGCCATTGGCAACGTGGCTCACCTCGTGACCCAACACTGCCTCAACCTCATCCCTAGTCATGTGCTCCAGAAGCCCTGTGCTTACTGCCACTAATGCGTCGTTTCTCTTCGCCCCCGTTGCAAAAGCATTGGGTGTTGATGATGGAAATATCGCCACTTCTGGCATACCAATGCCAGCCTGCTCTGCTTGTCTGGCGACAGTGTCCACTAGCCATCTTTCCATTTCATTTGCTGGCTGAGTTATTACCTGCGCACGAACGGATCGCTTTGCACCACTTTTAGACATGAGCAGAGAAATAAATGAGCCAGCCATACCGGTTATAGCAGCAAAAGCCAGAAATCCCATAGAACTCTGTGGATCAATACCTAATAAGCGAAGCACCACAGAGAGCACCATCAGCACGGCAATATTGGTTGCGCCAAATAAGATAAAACGCATCATGTTAAAATCCTCTTTACTTTGATTCTTTAATAGGCAGCTATGGCCTGCTATCAATTGATTATCGCTGTTTTAGCAGAGCAAATAATGCTATCACACAAACACGCACTCGAATGAATCAAATCCTAGCATACGCAACTGAATCATGCGTAAATTAACTTTCTTTTTATCAAGAAATTAGCTAGAAAATTTAACTGTCAATATTTCCCAGCAACCATGCTAGCTATCATCAGATAAAATCAACATTGCATCACCATAAGAAAAGAACCGAAACTCGCCACTAACTGCGTGCTGATAAGCCGCCATCGTAGACTCATAACCAGCAAAAGCTGACACTAGCATAATCAATGTTGACTCTGGCAAATGAAAATTAGTCAGTAAGCCATCAATAACTTGAAACGCAAAACCCGGAGTGATAAAAATATCAGTCTCACCTTGAAATGATTGCAACGCACCAGACCTTGCAGCGGACTCCAAACTGCGAACCACAGTGGTACCAACCGCGATAACACGACCACCTCTGGCTTTACAAGCGGCAATTGCATCCACTGTTTCCTGCGGAACCGTCGCTCTTTCACTGTGCATGATATGCTCAGAAATTTGTGACACTCTTACTGGCTGAAAGGTGCCCGCGCCCACATGAAGTGTAACTTCTGATGTCTGCACTCCTTTATTTGCCAACTGCTCTAGCAACTCCTCTGAGAAATGCAAACTGGCGGTTGGTGCCGCCACAGCACCGGGGCTTTTAGCAAACACAGTCTGGTAACGATCACTATCAGTAGCATCTGGCGTGCGCTCAATATAGGGTGGCAGAGGTATTTCACCAATCTTCTCCAACACCTCCATAACTGGCTGCTCAAAACGAAGCGCAAAGAGCTCCCCTTCTCTATGCGTAACCTCAGCACCATATGTCTGACGTTCTTCCACTGTAACTTCCGCCGTTTTTGCATACAAACGTAATTGCGCCTCCGGCTTAGGGCTTTTGCTACTGCGGATATGCGCCAATACCGTGAGTTCACCTGTGACTCGCTCAATTAGCATCTCAATTTTACCGCCCGTGAACTTCTCACCATATACTCGCGCAGGAATAACTTTGGTGTTATTGAGCACTAGCAAATCATCTGAATTCAATAGATTTACAATATCAATAAATTGTCTATCGGCAATCAATCCGGATTGACGATCAAGATGTAATAATCGACTCGCACTGCGCTCTGAGCAGGGTGTTTGGGCGATTAATGCATCTGGTAAATCAAAATCAAAGTCTTGCGTTTGGTATTCTTTTTTCATGCCTGTAAAGCTGTCTCAAATAAAAAGGGCATTTTATAGTATGATACATCCCAACTAAACCAAACATTCTGCTTTCTCTAATAATTATGGCCACAACAAAACCCTCACATGCTTTAGTCTTCACCTGTTTATTAATATGCACCACCATCATCGGCTGGTTATTTGTACAACTCAGAGAAATATTAGTCCCTATACTTCTCACTCTTGTGTTGTGGTTTATTCTCAATGGCATTGCCAAATGGTTAGAGCAGATTAAAGTCCACAACTATAGCCTACCAAGATGGTTATCAATGCTATTATCAACCGCTATTGTGGTGTATATCGGCTTTTTTTCAGTTGGCTTAATTACTGCTAACCTTGCCGAATTTGCACAAGACTCAAATCAGTACAGTGCCACGATCAAAAACTTAATTGTTTATATCAATACCTTTTTGCCCTCCCCCATTCCTGAGGACATTAACGCTTTCATTCCAGAAATCAAAACCTCACAGCTGGTGCAGTGGGGCGGAAATTTACTAAGTGATTTCAGCAGCTTTAGCAGCCTAGTTCTCATCTACTTAGTATTCTTCTTTACCGAGCAAGCTAACTTCAGTAAGAAATTTACAGCCCTATTCAAGAACCACCACAATCAAAGCCTAGCCAGCGAGATATTAGGAAATATCAATTCCAGCATCGGCATGTATACCCGCATCATGCTCATCATCAATTTCCTGCAAGGTCTACTAACCTACATGGCACTAGTTTGGTTAGGGATAGATTACCCGGCTTTCTGGGGATTTATGACATTTATCTTTAACTTTATTCCCACTATCGGCACGATTATTTCAATACTATTCCCAGTGATGATGGCAATAGTGCAGACAGGCGATCCTATAATCATCTTAATGACCCTATTATTATTAAGCTGCATACAACTAATTCTCGGCACCATCATCGGCCCTAAACTACTAGGCAATTCATTAAATCTCAGCAGCCTAGTCGTCATGTTTTCCTTAGCAATATGGGGAGCTGCATGGGGTGTTATAGGAATGTTCTTAGCAGTTCCAATAACCGTAATGATTATGATTATCTGCGCTAATTTTGAGTCCACCGAAAAAATTGCGATATTGCTATCAGATAATGGTGACATCTCAGCCATGAAACCCAATAGAGATGCAATTAGGAAAAAGCTCAACTCAGCGAAAACTCCTCTTGATCGCAGATTTAGCTAGAATTTTTAAGTCTGAAATGCAGAAACACAATGAATCTCTGTTTGAAATGTAGAATACGGTTGATTTCACCACGGCAATCGCTATAATTTCGCTTCACCCTGCCGGGGTGGCGGAATGGTAGACGCAGCGGATTCAAAATCCGCCGATGAATAATCGTGAGAGTTCGAGTCTCTCCCTCGGCACCAAGTCTTTATTTCTTAAACCTTTAAGACTAAAGCTCTTCTCGCCTTTATTATTTCGCAAGTAAGTCTTTAATATCAATTTCAGCGAATACCTCCTCTAAGAGATACCTACAAACCCAACATACTTGGTAGCCATAGCACGATAGCTGGAAAAGCGATTAATACCATAATAGTTATTGCGTCGGCAATGAAGAACGGACTCACGCCTTTGAAAACATCCTGCACTGAGATATCTGGTCGAACGCCTGCCACTACAAAGCAATTAAGACCAATAGGCGGTGTAATCAAGCACAACTCGGCCATCTTTACCACGATAATGCCGAACCATATCGCACAGCCCACGTCTGACATGCCAAACACGCTGTCAGCCGCGCTAATTCCCTCACCTCCATTGAGCGCCATTACTGCTGGGAACACGACTGGCAGCGTTAGCAGCAACATGCCTATAGCATCCATAAACATGCCTAACACGGCATAGGCCAAGAGTATGCAGATCAGGGTTATCATCGGGTCTTGATCTAGGCCACTTATCCAGAGAGAAAATGCATAGGGCAAATCTGCAAACCCTAAAAACCTCACATAAATCAATACGCCCCAGATAATGGTAAATATCATCACCGATAGCTTTGCTGTCTCTATCAACGCACTTTTCAGTTGCGGCCAGCGCATGCCTTTGTAGACTGCAATACAGAACACTACAAATGCCCCTAATGCCCCTCCTTCGGTTGGGGTACCCCATGCATCTCCACCAAATGGATTGTAGATAAAGAAAATAATAATCGCCACGACTATAAAAACAGGCAGTGCAGGTGGCAGCGAGGCGAACCTTTGTCGCCAAGTAAAACCGGTTACCGCTGGCCCGAGTTTTTTCCATATCAGCGCCAAACCAACAATGAGCAGTGCATAGATAATAGCTGAGACCATTCCCGGTATAAACCCTGCCAGCAGCAATTTCCCGACGTCTTGCTCTACTATAATGGCATAAATAACCAGTATCGCAGAGGGCGGAATTAATGAAGCCAATGTACCACCCGCAGCCACAACTCCGGCAGCAAAGCGTTTGTCATAGCCTGCTTCCAGCATTTCAGGTATCGCGATTCTGGCAAATACCGCCGAGGTAGCAACGGATGCCCCCGAAACAGCGGCAAAGCCTGCTGTTGCAAAGACAGAGGAAACTGCCAAACCACCTGGCAACCACCCAGCCCAGCGTTTTGCTGCTTCAAATAATGCTTTGGTGAGCCCTGCATAATAGGCGAGATAACCGATTAATATAAATGTCGGGATTAATGAGAGCGCCTGTGAGGCTATTTTAGAGTGCGGCACTTGACCGGCTGTTTTTGTGGCGACTGTCAGCGCCCACATAAAGTCATTGGGATCATAGCCTTTTTTCGCCCAGAATACCCAAATTAGCCCTGCCATACCTGCCATTGCTGCTGCAAAGGCGACTCGCATGCCGAGTATTATCATCACCAGCATACCTAACGAGACATATATACCGATATCAATACTGGTCATTGCACTACCTCTTCAGAAACTGTTTTGGCTTCGTTGGCTGCTTGTAGTGCAGCATTTTCAATTAACGGCACAGCGGCAGGTTTGGCTTTGTTACCAACAAAAGCTGCCCCATAGCCATATAGCTGAATGAGCAAACGTAATGCCAATACCGTAAGTGAGAATGGCACCAAGAATTTTGCTGGCCAAAGCGGTAAAGCAATGTCCATGCTGGAATCTCGACTCCAAAGATTTGCCGCGAAATCAAATGATCTCAAAAAGTGCGAACTAGAGCCATAAATAAGCAGCACTATTAACAGCAACATCATAAAAGCAGACACAAACTCCACTAGCCATAGCAATCTTGGGCTAAGCTTGTTGATAAACATATCCATTCGGATATGCCCTCCTATGCGCTGGGTATAGGCTATGCCAAGAAAAGCGATAAATGGCATCACTTGCTCTATCCAGTCAACATATCCGGTTAATGGTCGGCCAAATAAGTTGCGGCCACCAACACTGACGACTGCCAGTAGCATTAATGAGAAAACGGCCAATCCACTGACAATGATTAAAATACTTTCTAGCTTATACAAGCCACGATCAAGACGACTCAGATATGAGTCGTCTGTTATAACTGATGCTTCTCCAGCCATATAATCTATTGCAGCCTAGTGATTACAGTGTTATTTAGCCAAGGTGCTTTTAACAAGATCATATAATTCTTGTGCGGGAAGATTGGCATTGTCTTCTATCCACTTTTGCGCGGCAGGTCCGGCAACTTTGTCTTTAAAACCTTGCAATTCAGCATCACTAAAAGTGATTTGTTGAATGTTTTTCTCGGCCAGCACTTTTTCCCACTTGCTCATTGTTTTGGAATTATAGTTATCAACATAGTGCTGAAGAGATTCATCGATAGAGCTCATTAATGCTTCACGATGCTCATCAGAGAGTGCATTTAGTGCATCGGTATTAACGACTACTGGGCAATTCACTGTGCCAGGGTTCAAGTTGGTAGTCCACCAATTCGCCACATCTGCTACACCAAATGCCATGTGCGCATGCGGCGCGAACGACACTGCTTTGATAACACCTGAATCTAGTGACTGCCTCACTTCAGTTGCCGACATAGAAGTAGGCACCGCTGCCACCGCTGACATAGCCTTGCCAATACCTCCAGTCGCTCTAACTGTCAGACCTTCAAAATCGGCAAGTGCTGTCGGCGCATCTCCTATCCCAGCGATATTATATTGCGGCAATGGAGATGGCATAAGCAATGTCGCATTCCAACGCGCCAAATCTTTTTGAGTGGCAGGGTGTGCGTAGATAGCTTTGGAGGCCTCTATTTCCTTTTCCAACGAGCCTACCCCCAAGAAAGGAAGCTCTAGCACTGTAATTGATGGATTTTTATCACGATGATAGCCAGCGCAAAATTGCGCCATCTGAAAAGCACCTATGGAGATTCCATCAAGATTTTCTTTGTTCTTAGACAATCCACCGTAAGAAATATTTAGAGTAAATTCGCCATTGGTTTTCGCATCCAGCAGTTCTGCAAGTTTCTCTACATGCTCTGTAAATGCCCTACGTTTGCCCCATAGTGAGACATCCCACTC
>CAKMZF010000114.1 GCA_929200405.1 uncultured Gammaproteobacteria bacterium
TATCCCAGTATATAATTGCAAGTCACAATTATTTGTTATGTGCAATTAATTGAATTAAAATAAGGCTTGCCCTTAATAAACAACCTATTTGGAGGGAAATATGAAAAAGAGAACTTTACAAACTATATTGGTGAGTGCCGCTTTGCTACAGTTATCCGGTGAAGTGATGGCTGAAGATGCAAAGATTCGTACGGATTTGGTTATTGCAGACCTTGGGCAGCCAGAGACAAACCCTTGGGTAATTAATCGGCATAGGTTCGAAGGCTGTGTTGCAGATGCACTTGGTGTTGAGTTAAAAGAGTTTGATGATCAAAACTCTGAAGAAAAACATGTTGCTCAGGCAGAGTCTATCATTGCTAGCCAGCCCGATGGTTTGATTTTTAACCCTTTGACTGCCCCAGCGGGTATTCAGGTTGCTCGTTTACTGGAAGAGAACGATATTCCTGGTGTCGCTGTAGGGCGTCTAGTGGTTTCGAATTATGATAATGATTATAAGGGTGAAGATTTTGTTGCGCAGGTTACCCAGAATAATGCAACTTGGGGTGAAGCGATGGGTCGAGCTACAGTCGAACTGGGCTATAAAAAGGTAGCGATGATATGGACTCAAAAAGGGAATATATCAGCAACTGAGATTTGGGAAGGCGTTGCTCGTGAGTTAGAAGTGGGCGGTGTTGAAGTGGTTGCTGAGTCTTGGGATGTGTTGAGCCGTGAGAATGGTCAGAAATATGCGGAGCAATATATTGCTCGTTTTGCCCCAGGTGAAGTGGATGCTTTCATTGTAATTGGAGCGGTTGCAGGATTAGGTAGTAAGTTTGCCATTGATCAGGCTGGGCGAGAGGATATCGCCGTTATAACTACTGATATTGACGAGCAGGTTGCCCAGTTTATTAAAGAGGGCGAACTGGAGTTCTCAATCGGTGGTCATTGGATGGTCGGCGGTTTTGGTTTAATTCAATTATATGACTACCTTCACGGTCATCCGGTCACGGATACTCAGCCACAAGTTGGTTTAATTCCGGTTACTTCTGAAAATGTAGAGACATACGCCAATAGTCTATTAAAGGGATGTATCTTATCGCCAGAGACAATTCGTAGTCTCAGCAAGGTTCACAATCCAGATGCAAATCTTTCAGAGTTTATCAATAACTGGCAGGCGAATTGGCAGAAACACGTTCAATAAGCCTATAACTCTACTAGCATTTTCGAGCCTGTTGGCTCGGAAATGATGTTCTATCTATTTACTATGATTCTTTTTGAGGTTTGAAATGAGGCTATTTGGTTATTCTCCGGAGAGAGGTGCTGCTGCAGGTGACACCATGCCATTTTATCACGATGGAAAATGGCATTTGTTTTTTTCTCAACCGCCAGTAGGTGCTTGGGAATATGTAGAGCGTGCACGAGTCTCTACCGCTTATTTGTGTTCAGAGGATTTAGTTAACTGGGAGGTAATGCCCGACGCTTTTGGTCCTGGATCACATGGTGACTGTGATGGTGATGGGATTTGGACGGGTTCCGTCATTGAATATGAAGGTGTGTTTCATTTCTTTTACACTGGTTACAATAGGCAATCTGCATCACCTCAGACTATTTGTAAAGCTATCTCTACAGATATGAGAGTTTGGGAAAAGTCGGGTAAAAACCCTTTGATCTCTCCTGATTCACAGTGGTATGAAACTGTCGATTGGAGAGATCCCTATGTGTACAGAGATGAAGAGGAGGGGTGCTTTAAAATGCTGATATCTGCGCGTTTGAAAGAAGGTCCTCAGTTTCGTAGAGGCTGTATTGCAGTCGCTACTTCTACGGATCTTGAAAATTGGGTAGTTCAACCACCTATGGTGTCATCTATGTTGACTCATTGCCCAGAATGTCCAGAAATATTTAAGCTTGGGGACTGGTGGTATCTAGTAGAGAGTCGTTATTCCGAGCGCATGCAAACTGTATATCGTGTGGCGACGTCACCAGATGGCCCTTGGGAGAGTCGTAAATTAGATAGTCTTGACGGACGACGTTTTTATGCCGCGAAATCAACTAGCGATGGAGAGCGGCGATTTAGTTTTGCTTGGATTCCCTTCCGCAAGCACCACGATCCTAAGCGTAGCTGGGTTTGGGGTGGCGAGCTGGGAAGTCCCCGAGAATTAAAATCGTTAGCCGATGGAACGCTTGTTAGTCAGCTGCCTAAAGAAGTAAATGAGAGCTATGCTACCGTAGTTGATTGCACTGTAAATCCCATATTGGGGGATTGGTGTATAGGAGATAGTCTGTCTTGTGATGCCATAGGTAGCTATGCCTACGCTCTCCTAAGTGGGCCAAATCGAGACGACGTATTATTGGATGTGATTATTGAGCCAGCTGAGAATACTGAAGCTGTAGGCGTACTAATAGAGCCTCGTGGCGGTGATCACTTAGACAGTGGTTATAGTTTAGTGCTTGAGCCGATGAAAGAGCGCGTGATTTTTGATCGTTGGCCTGCGGCGATGGATCCTCTTTGGGACAGTTTGGTACTAAATGAGAGGCATGGCATAGAGGTTGCTCTGGAAATAGACAATCCTTTAGTTGAACGTCCGTTAGCTTTTAAGCCAAAAGATAATCGTTATCGTGTGCAGATCTTGAGAAATGGTTCGGCAATTGAATGTTTCGTTGCAGAGCAGGTTGTCGCATCGTTCCGAATTTATGATATATCCAACACTGATGCTTGGGGCTTGTTTGTGCAAGAAGGCGCAGCAACATTTCATCATCTGACATTTAAAAAGTGAGTATAGACACATGGCTTTAATAACCTTACGGCAACTTTTAGATCATGCTGCTGAGTATAGTTACGGAGTTCCTGCATTTAATATATCAAATATGGAGCAAGGACTAGCAATTATGAATGCAGCATGCGCCTGTGATTCTCCTGTTATTTTACAAGCTAGCTTAAACGTTAGAAATGTTTATGCTGGAGATCGAATGATCGTGGGTATCGTGCAAGCCCTCGCGGATATGTATCCGGATAATCCGATTTGCTTGCATCAGGATCATGGCCACAATGAACGCGCCTGTATTAGTGCTATTGGCTCAGGATTTACCTCTGCGATGATGGATGGCTCGTTGATGGGGGATGGCAAAACACCTGCTGATTATGAACACAATGTAGATATTACCAATCGGGTAGCACAGATTGCTCACTGGATAGGAGCATCTATCGAAGGAGAGCTTGGAGTACTCGGATCCTTGGAGACAGGCGAAGCTGGAAAAGAGGATGGTTCTGGTGCTGAAGGTAAAATGGATCGAGACCAATTGTTAACGGATCCGGATCAGGCTGCTGCATTTGTCTCAGCAACTCAGGTGGATGCGCTTGCTATTGCTTGCGGTACGTCACACGGCGCTTATAAATTTACACGAGAACCGGATGGCGATATTTTGTCGATCGCCCAGATTGAAGCAATTCATAAACGATTACCTGAAACTCATTTGGTTATGCATGGTTCTAGTTCAGTGCCGCAATACTTGCAGGATGTAATTAACTCTTATGGTGGGGAAATGCCACAAACTTGGGGTGTTCCCGTCGAAGAGATTGAGAAAGGCATTCGCTATGGTGTGAGAAAGGTTAACATAGATACTGACTGCCGTATGGCTATGTCAGGTGCCATGCGTCGATTTGGCCAAGAAAATCCACAGGCGTTTGATCCCAGAGCTTTTATTCTTGCCGCTATGGAAGAGCTAGAGACATTGGTGCGAGATCGATTTGAACGGTTCGGGAGTGCTGGAAATGCACATAAAATAAGACCCATAACCTTAGCAGAGATGTCTCAGCGTTATGCGGAAGGTGTGCTTGATCCTCGTGTGGAGAAAGTGTGAGTTGTGCGTTGTTTATAGGACGTTCGGTGCTAGATGTTATCGCTCTGGTTGCCGAGTATCCAAACCCTGATGGCAAAATTAAAGCATTAGAAAACGATTTGATTCCAGGTGGGTCATCACTAAATGCAGCGGTGGTTTTTGCTAACCTTGGAGGTGAGGCTACTTTGGCTTCCTCACTGGGGGCATCGGGATTATCACGTAATTTTGTTCTTGCTGAACTCAATAAGTATAGCGTTGATTTACATGATATTTGTGATGATCCATATTATCACCTCCCATTATCGACAGTGGTTTCCACGAGTGGTTTAGGGACACGGATGATTATAAATGACTCTCAAGATGATTGTGATATTTTTCGAGATTGTAGAGAGTTGTTTAGCGGTAAGTTTGATCTGCTTCAGCTGGATCAATATGAGCGCTACTTTGTCGAGCAGCATTTTAGTGAAATTGGTGATCTTGATTGTCCGATAGTGCTTGATGGTGGCAGCTGGAAAGAGTGGTCACCAGACTTTCTACGTCTGGTGGATATTCCCATTGTTTCAGAGGCGTTTTTGTCAGATGGATTTGAGAGCTTTATCGAAATGTGTGCCAACCTTGGGCTTTCACGTTGGGCGATAACTCGCGGTTCAGAGGGGGTGATTTGGCGGGATGGCGATAAGACAGGTGAGATTCCAGCCGTGTCAATAGAGGCAGTTGATACTTTGGGAGCGGGTGATATTTTTCATGGTGCATTTTGTCATGCCTTTGCAGAGACCGGTATGTTTGTTGAGGCTTTGAATAGCGCAAATCAGATCGCGGCCAAATCCTGTGAGAGTATGGGGACGCGGAGTTGGATGAATGCCTAAGCTAATCAGTGCCTATAATCAGTTGTTACAACATGTTGTTGATGATCTTGGTAATGCCAAACCACCTTATATTATCGCTATTGCTGGGCCTCCTGCGACAGGAAAGTCAACTTTAGCAGAGCGACTTGTTGACGATCTTACTATTGCGGGAACAGAGACTTGTTTTTGTCCTATGGATGGCTTTCATTTAAGTAATGAGAAACTTAAAGAACAGGGGCTTGAGTCAGTAAAAGGTCGGATTGATACATTTGATGGTCAGGGCTTTTTATCAGCAATGCGTCGTTTAAAAAATAGAACTGCTTTTTGGTGGCCAATTTACTCTCGTGAACGACATGACCCTATTCCTGAAGGCGTTTATATTTCAGGTACAGAAATGGCTTATGTGGTTGAAGGAAATTACTTGCTTAGTGCGCAAGAGCCATGGCAGTCAACAAGTCAGGCATTTGATTTGCGTGTTTTTGTGGATGCTCCAGATGCGATATTGCGGCAGCGGCTGTTAGCGCGACATCAGCTAAGTGGTAGATCAGCATTGCAAGCACAACAAAAAATTAGCAGCACGGATATGCCAAATGCTCGAATAATACGAAACGAAGGGCTGCAAAGGCATGACCTTTTGTTTTGTGAGGCATCCTGAGGGATGGCCTTCTATGTTAATTTATTGCAGATTGCAATCAAGTCCCGTTATACTGGCATTTTCATTATTTTAAGGAGTAGACAATGATAAATCTACAGCACAAAGGATTGTCTATTGAAGGTGTACAAGGGCATAACAGGCAAGTTATTTTAAAGGCACTTCACGACCTTGGTACCTGCTCACGTAAAGATATTAGCATTGTATCTGGCTTAGATCAGGCGACAGTTACACGAGCTATTGGTCCATTGCTTGAAGATGGCGTGGTTGAAGAAGTTGGTTTAGTGAAAGGCGGTCGAGGCCGGCGCTCTATTAATCTTAATTTTTCAGAGACTGGCAGGCATATCTTGTGCTTACGGTTACAGCGCCGTAGTTTTTCGATTTCAGTCTTTAATCTGCGCGGTGAGTCAGTTGTACTAGAGGAGTTTGCTATACCCAAAGGACAGCCAGCTACTGATACTTTTAATGATATCACTCAAGCAATGGAGCTGCGAATAGCGGACTTCACACAAATGGATGGTATTGGCATCGCGGTACCAGGTCCATTTCTTGAAAGTGATGAGCGCGTGATTTTGATTACCGAAAGTCCGGAGTGGCAGGGTTTTGATTTAATTTCAGCACTTCGATCGCAGTTCACAGAGCTAGCATTTTACTCTACCCATGATGCTAAAGCTGCGGCACTTACAGAATGGAGACATAGCGCAAGAAAGAGCGGATCTAAAGTGCTCCTTTATATCTCAGCTGGTCAAGGTATCGGATCTGCGCTTGTTATCGGTGGAGAGGTTTATCGCGGCTCGCGCGGATTGGCAGGTGAAATTGGGCATATGTCGATTGATATAGGTGGTGCGCTTTGCAAGTGTGGAAATACCGGCTGTCTTGAACTGTATGCCTCCCGAATCGCTTTATTAAGAGCTGTGCGTGAACGAGCTACGAAACGTTTGCCTAAGGAGGCTACTTTCACAGATGTAGTGGATGCTTATACAGATAATGACCCTATTGCCAAAGAAGAGGTTAATAAGGTCGCTTGTTATTTAGCGCAGGGTATTACCAACTGCATTAACTTTGCAAATCCTGATTTGATTGTTATTGGTGATGAGTATGTTCGATTTGGCGAATCTTTTTTGAATGTCATTAAATCACAGGTGGAAAAGGCTTTACTGCCGAGTGTTTATCGTTCAATTACGATAGAGCTTAGTGCCTTAACAGAAGATACGGTTCTTAAGGGCGCATTTCTGGATGTTTTTGCGCAAACCTATTTGGGCGCGACGCGAGATACCCAAGAGAGGACTACCATTGATGCTATAAGAAAAGAAGGAGAAATAAGATGAATGAACCAAATTCAGAACAGTTGTTGACGGTTGAGCATGTAACAAAATCTTTCGGTGGAGTGCAAGCTATGCGTGATGGCTCATTTGATCTTAAACGTGGCGAAGTGATTGCGATAGTGGGTGGCAATGGTGCCGGAAAGTCTACCTTAGCCAAGATAGTTTCGGGTGCTCATGTTCCTGATAGTGGCCGTATTTGCGTTAAAGGAGTAGAGATAACAAGGGCAGATCATAGTGTTTCCCATATGCAATCCTGCGGTATTGAAGTGGTATATCAAGATCTTGCGCTCGTTCCTAATATGACGGCACCCTATAACTTGTTTCTTGGCCGAGTGCCACGGAAATGGGGATTGTTTGTTGATCAGAAAAAAATGAGAGAAAAGACTCGTGAAGTGCTTAAACAACTAAATGTGACAACAGTTCAGGACTTGTCTCAGCCTATTTCGTTTATGTCAGGCGGTCAACAGCAAAGCATTGCTATCGGTCGTGCTATAGCTTGGGGGAGCGACATAGTTATTCTTGATGAACCAACGGCTGCGCTTGGGCCAAATGAAACTGCAGAAGTAGAGAGATTAATCGAAGATGTCCGTGACCAACATGGTACTTCGTTTATTTTGATAAGTCACAATCTTGATCAGGTAAGGCGTTTGGCAGATCGAATAATTGTGACTCATCACGGCGTTACTTCAGGTGAATTTAAAAGAAATGAAATTACATCAGATCGGCTTGTTAAAGCTATCACGCTTGGAGAATAAGGAGCAATATTATGTCAACGACCAAAACTGATCAATCATTTTTCACACCGGAGAGAGTTGAAAAATTTAGAGACTACGTGCCTTTTATTGCTATTGCACTGGTTATTCTAATGTTCTGGGCCATATGCGGTGATCGTTTTATGTCAGTCCGAAATTGGACATTTATTGCCCAACAAACTCCTGTACTTATGTTATTGGCATTTGCTCAATTAATGATCATTACAACTGGCTCAATTGATATTTCTATTGGCTCTAGTCTGGCATTTTCAGCTTTTTTAGGGGCACTTGGTATGTTGTGGTTTGGTGATGTTGGTCTGATCCTTGGTGTATTTGCTGGTGGGTTAATTGGCATGATTAATGGTTGCATTCTCTCGCTCCTTAAGATCCCTTCCTTTGTGACGACACTAGCTATGTTGATTATTGTGCGCGCATTGGTCATCATTGCCTCTGATGGGACTTCTATATATATCACGGCAGGTAGTGGTGCATCAGGAGGGAATATTTCATCAGTAGCAGCACCATGGCTTTTGTCTATGGGCAAGTTTCCAGCAATCTTTATTGTTGCAGTCATTGTTGCAGTATTGATGTGGATTTTTTATGAAAAAACCATCTTCGGTCAACAACTTCGTGCAATAGGTGGAAATGAAAAAGTACTGCGTCTGGTGGGTATTAATGTCACTTTGTTCAAAATAAAAGTTTTTGCAGCTTCTGGGTTAATGGTTGGCTTGGCGGCATGTGTTAATTTGGCGCGAGCTGGTGCGGCGACACCTCAGGCGGGTATGATGATGGAGCTGGATGCAATTGCGGCAGTGGCGCTTGGAGGAACGCCTTTAACAGGTGGATACGGAAGTGTTATAAAAACAATTATTGGCGCGCTTACCTTGACGATAGTGCGTAATGGATTGACTATTGCAGGGGTTCCCCCTTCATGGAGTCAAATTGCCCTAGGTGTGCTATTGATCGCCGCCATCGCCATCTCACTTAATCGTAATAAGATTGATGTGGTGAAGTAGAGAGATTTCGCTGGAAGAAGAATATAGAAAAGTTAGCTTTTCTTACTTTTCTATATTTGTATTGATACTAAAGTTTTACAGCCTCACGACATTGCCCGTTTTTACTGACTTTACAGCAGCATCTGCCAGTTTGACCGAAAGCAAGCCGTCTTGACCACTAGGGTTGG
>CAKMZF010000115.1 GCA_929200405.1 uncultured Gammaproteobacteria bacterium
ATTTCTAACGTTACTTTTCAGAAAAGTAACCAAAACCTGCTCCGGTATAGTTGCTTAATCTGATTCGCTTAGCCACTTTGGCGGCAGCTTGTTAAAATCGCTGCCGCGTTCAGTTGGATACTGAAAATGAAGTAGGCTCATACAAGCTTTCATCCGCCAAAGTGACTAACCGAATCAGGCAACTATAAAGTCGCGAAGGAGCCGTTTAAATTTTCTAAGCTTGTATTCAGAGCTAAGGCTTAGCGGGCTTTACCCACAACTTTGAGATTGACTGAATATTGAGTTATTTCTTGGGAGAAGGAGAGGATGAGCTTCCAAGATTATCAGTAACCTTGGAAGCGTTACGGCGATTTTCCCTCGACGCCAATAAATGGCCCAATATTCAGTTTCCCGCAGGGCAATCTCATTAGGCGTAAGTTTTGGTTACTTTATGGAAAGTAACAGAGAAAGAAAAGACTTTAAATCCTTAATGCTCGAGCTCGTCACTAAACTCAAAATATTATAAATCTAAATTTCCTCAGAAATATATTAGGAAATACGGTCATTCAAACAAGAATGGCTATATCTTAAGCTATTAACTTCTAGTGTTAGCCAACACCTCAGCAGCTTGAGTTAAGCACTTCTCAGTGGTCGCCCAATCTATGCAGCCGTCTGTAATTGAAACCCCATAGGTAAGATCTTCTAAATTTTCAGGAATTTTTTGATTGCCTGCATGTAGGTGGCTCTCAAGCATTACTCCAATAATCGATTCATTGCCATTTTCTATTTGCTGCATGATATCAGCCAATACAGCTGGTTGATTCTCTGGCTTTTTAGATGAGTTTTCATGTGAGCAGTCAACAATGATATTCGCAACTAGGTCTTTGCTGGCTAAAGCGGCTTCTGCTTCTGCGATATTCTCTGCACTGTAGTTGGGCTTACCGCCACCACCTCGGAGTACAATGTGACCGTATGGGTTGCCAGTGGTGGAGACGATGCTGACTTCACCAGATTTATTAATCCCTAAAAAACGGTGCTGATGCGAAACTGAGAGCATGGCGTTGGCAGCGACATCTAAGCTACCGTCGGTACCATTTTTAAAGCCAACAGGGGCTGATAACCCTGAAGCCATTTCTCGATGGGTTTGTGATTCTGTTGTGCGGGCACCTATGGCGTACCAGCTGATAAGGTCTGAGTAGTATTGCACCGAGATTGGATCTAGTGCTTCGGTTGCGCATGGTAGGCCCATTTCATTGAGACGAATGAGCAGGTCTCTTGAGATGGATAGTCCATCTTCTATGCGAAATGAGTCATCTATATAGGGGTCATTGATGAGGCCTTTCCAGCCAGTTGTAGTTCTGGGCTTTTCAAAGTAGACGCGCATCACAATATAGAGTTGCTCGCTTAGTGTTTCACTGAGCTTTTTGAGTTTCTCTGCGTATTCTATGGCAGCATTGGTGTCATGTATGCTGCATGGGCCTGCGACAACTAGCAGGCGCTTGTCTTTGCCATTGATGATGTTTTTGATGGCATCACGCGATTTACTAACGTTGTTTGATGCTGCTTGGCTAATGGCAAGGCGTGATTTTATTTCTTCAGGTGATAGTAGTGGCTGAAAGTTGCCAACGTGTATATTGTCTATGATCGTCATCTTGTTTCCTGTTGCTAGTATTGGAAAATTTAAGCTTAAGAGAATTGACAGGTTAGCTGTATGGCGTAATTACGGCTATACTAGCTGCTATACTCCAAGTATTAAATTTTTTATATTATTTTTATAGTCAGCGGTGTTTAATTATTGTTTGATCACATTTTGTTGCACGCAAAGTCGCTGATCTGTCTAGAAAGTATACCTATTTTATAAGTGGGAAACCATGACTGTTTCTAAGGATTTACAAGAGTTAACCGAAGCACATTTGCAAACGGCAGATGAGGATGAGATTTTTTCTAATCAACGACGCTTTAGTTATCAGGTTCCAGAGTACAAGCGTACTCGCTGGCACAAAGACAGAAAGGGTTGGAATGACTTAGATAGTATTGCTGACTCTAGTGCGACTCAGTTAGGCAATCTGTTCGCACAGTTGCAACGGATGGAGCAGATAGAAAAAAAAGTGCTTTCTATGTTGGCTCTGGCACCGGGTCAGAAAGTCCGAGTGGCGCTCGATAAGGATAATGTCTTAACGATTTTAGTTCGTAATGCTAGTTTGGCGCATAGAATTAAGTTTTCGAGCTATGCGATAAAGGCGGATATTGAGTCAGCGTTGGGAATGTCGATACCGGTGATGAATATCCGCGTGAAGCCAGATTTAATCTAGCTTTCTTTTGATCCCACCAAGTTTTTGAATTTACGTAGCTGCCGCTCTTAGCCATTTTTTCATCATTTTCTAGTCGCTTTTCTCTGGTATCAACCAGTTTGGTGCGGCCTTGTCTTGGACGTTAGCTGTGTCTTTGCTGGGGTTGGCTGTCATGTTGATAAAGTCATGCCATTCCGTGTCTAGCAAATGTGAGGGTTCGGCATTTTGCAAAGCCGTAAAGATGGTTTCTATGCGACCGGAGTGGGTTTTGTCCCAGCCAGACAACATGTCTTTTATCACTTGGCGTTGCAGACCGTCTTGCGAGCCGCAGAGGTTACAGGGAATAATGGGAAAATCTTGCCAGTCTGAGTAGGCTTGTATGTCTTTCTCACGGCAATAAGCCAGTGGGCGGATAACAGTATTGCGACTGTCTTGGCTGATTAACTTGGGTGGCATGGCTTTGAGTTTGCCAGCGTAGAACAGGTTTAGGAATAGGGTTTCGATAATGTCATCACGGTGATGCCCTAATGCTATTTTGTCGATATTATTGGCCGCTGCAAAGGTGTATAAGCTGCCACGTCTCAGTCTGGAGCATAGCGAGCACATGGTTTTGCCTTCGGGGATTTTATCTACAACTACGCTGTAAGTGTCTTGCTCAATAATATGATGTTCAATATCCAGCGTGGCGAGATATTCTGGCAATATATGCTCAGGATAACCTGGCTGCTTCTGATCTAAATTCACCGCGATCAGTTCAAATGGTATAGGTGCACTGCGTTGTAAGTTCATCAATATATGCAGCATGGTATAGCTATCTTTACCGCCAGAAAGGCAGACCATTACTCTGTCACCCGCTTCAATCATATTGTAATCTTGAATGGCTTTGCCGACGTTTCGACGAATGCGTTTTTGCAACTTGGCGTGATTGTAGCTTTGCTCTTTTGTGGTTTTTAGACGACTGTTTTGAGAGGGTGATTCGACCTCTAAAGTAACAGGAATACTTGCTAGGTTGTTCATAGTGATGGATTGGATTGTTAGCGACTAGTGGCTGGTTTAGCTAGGCTTTGCAGTATAATGCCGATAATAATGAAAACAAGCCCTATCCAACTACTGTGGTGGATCTCTTCCACAAAGATTGAGAGCACTAGCAGTGAGCCGAAGGGTGTTAGATAGATGATATTCCCTAAGATAGCAGGTTGAGTAGTATTCGCCAGCGCAATTTGCCATAAAACAAATGCTAGGCCCATCTCAAATATGCCGATGTAAATACCTCCGAGTATTGCGGTATTATTAATAGCGAATGTCTGTGGCTGTATTATATAATTTAGCAGAACCAATATGGTGAGCACAGTACTGCCAATCCAGAAGAGTAAAGTGAGCAGGGCGATAGGTTGGTAGTGATTGTCTGCAATTTGTTTGGTGCTAATGACCCAATATACGGCCCATAACAGAGTGCTAACTAACGCCAAGGCAATGCCTAGCAGGTTGGCATCTGATTGAAATGATAGAGGGTTGCCTTGGGTAGCGATCCAAAGCACACCAAAGAAGCTCAGGAGTAAGGCTAGGTATTGCAATATGGTCAGCGGTTGACGATTGATAATGCTGGAGAGCAGTAGCAAGACTATTGGCCATGTGAAATTAAGAGGCTGGGCGAGTTGCCCCGGTAGTAGCGCGTATGCAGCGAATAAAATTAGATAATAACCTACGGGGTTGAGCAATGCTAAGACAGCGATGATGAATAGAGGTCGTGGTTTATTGACCTTTATTTGCTGCCAAAGATTGGAGATCTGCCATTGTGCATTGTGGCGAGACAGTAGGGTTAAGAATAGGCAGGAAGAGAGGCTGGCGATCCAAAGCAATGTCAGCGGTGTGGTGTGCTCTAGGCTGATTTTAAAAGCCGAGGAGACAGTGGACCAACACAAAACAGTGCCCAGTGCGCATGTCCATGCCAGCCAAGGTTTGGGTGAATTGTTGGTCATAATATTTTGCTGCTATTGCTATTTAATAATACTATTGTTGTGAGGGCACAGTTTTTGACGCGGTGCTTTGTTGCCTTTTGCTTTCTAGTGTAGAAGAAAAACTGCAAGGGGTCTGTATTAGGCATTAAAAATAATATAAATTTTCTGATCTTTCGTTAAGTCGTAGTAAATATGTTTTGCTATTGATAGTGTGCCAGTCAATGATAATATCATCGCCGTCATAATTGGCGGTGCGAGTTAGGAGACTTGGGAAGGCTTGGATTTTAAGAAACTTAAGCAAAGAGTCTCGTCAATGCTGTGGCCTTGAGTTAGGATATTTCAGCGCAACCTAGATTTCTAAAGGGATTTACACGATATGTTCTCAAAATTAAGAGAAAAACTTTCCAAAACACGACGTCAGTTATTTGATGGTATTGCTGATATCGTTGTTGGCAGAGAAATAAATGATGAGTTATTAGAAGAGATTGAGACGCGATTATTGATGGCAGATGTTGGCGTGAATACCACGCAAGAAATTATAGATGACCTCACTGATGCTGTTTCTAGAGAGGCGCTAAAAGACAGTAATCAACTAATGCTTGAACTGGAGAACTTGCTGGCTGAGAAAATGGTGATGCTAGAAGGTGAGCTGCAAGTAGACACCAGTCAAAAGCCCTATGTGATTATGATGGTTGGGGTAAATGGCGCAGGTAAGACTACCACTATTGGTAAACTGACCAAATGGCTACAAGCACAGGGTAAGACTATTATGCTATCGGCTGCAGATACTTTTAGAGCGGCAGCAGTTGAACAGCTGAAAGTATGGGGTGAACGCAACGGGGTTGATGTGGTTGGGCAACCAACAGGTTCAGACCCTGCCGCTGTTGCATATGATGCCCTGCAAGCAGCGAAAGCCAAAGGTCATGATGTTTTGATAGTAGACACTGCGGGCAGATTGCACACTCAAGATAACTTGATGGCAGAGCTGGCGAAAATCAAAAAAGTATTGGGCAAGTTAGACGCTAATGCCCCCCATGAAGTGCTGTTGGTAATAGATGGTAGCACTGGGCAAAATGCGATACTGCAAGCCAAGCATTTTCATCAAGCAGTTGGAGTAAATGGTGTGGTGATCACCAAGCTTGATGGCTCAGCAAAAGGTGGTGCTATTGTCAGTTTGGCAGAGAGTTTGCCTGTTAAATTACGCTTTGTGGGTGTTGGTGAAAAAGTCGATGATATTGAGATATTCTCAGCTAAGGAATACGCTAAGGCTTTGGTGATCTCTGATAACGAATAAGGGATATTACTATAATCTCTGATTCATTTCTGAGGTTCAGGTAGAATTAAATTAACAAGCTCACAATGCTACCTTTATGATTTCTATATTTGGAGCAATAAAATCACGGTTCACTTTTAGAAAAAAGACAAGAGCTAAATATAGTTAAATACTACGTAAATTGGCCTATTCTAGATGCCTGTGAAATACCCCTAGGTGTGGAGTCAGGCGCAAATTAGCACTCTCTGTAAGAAAGTGCTATAATCTGTACCAAGTAAGTACTAATTAAAAAGGAGCTACCATGACTGCAACAGCAATCAGACCTGTGGCTAGTCAAATGCCAACGTTAAGTCATACAGGAAGCCTTGAGCAATACATTGGATTTGTAAATAAAATACCAGCACTTTCTGCTGCTGAAGAAAAAGCGCTTGCAGTCCGGTTGACGGAACAAGAAGATTTAAGTGCCGCTGAAGAATTGGTAATGGCACACCTGCGTTTTGTAGTGCATATCGCTAGAGGTTACTCGGGCTATGGATTGCCGCTCAATGACTTGATTCAGGAAGGCAATGTGGGTTTAATGAAAGCGGTAAAACGCTTTGATCCTTCCCATGATGTGCGTTTGGTATCATTTGCGGTGCATTGGATCAAAGCGGAAATACACGAGTTTGTTTTAAAGAACTGGCGCATCGTTAAAGTGGCGACAACCAAGGCGCAACGCAAGTTATTTTTTAACCTTCGCAGCAGCAAAAAAGGATTGGGCTGGTTAGACCAAAGCCAAGTAAAAGCTATCGCTAATGATCTGGGTGTTACTACCAAAGAAGTTTATGAAATGGAGAAAAGACTCTCTAGTTCTGATATGACTTTTGATCTAACACCGGTGGATGAAGATGAGCATAATCCTGCTTTTTATCTGCCAGAAGAGGGCGACACACCAGCAGAGGAATCAGAGTCAGATGATTGGCAGGCGAAAACACATGCCTCTCTATTTAGTGCATTAAAGCAGCTTGATGAGCGAAGCCGTGATATCATCAGTCGTCGTTGGTTGCAAGAAGATGATAAGCCTACATTGCAAGATATGGCTGCTGAATACGGTGTGTCAGCTGAGCGAATTCGCCAGATTGAAACGGCTGCTATCAAAAAGCTCCGTGACAATATGGGTGAGGAGATGGCTACTTTATTAGCATAAAACCATTTTTAAACTAACGTAATGCAAATTGATCTTTGAGATTGAAATTGTTATGATACAAAAATGGGTGGCGATATGTCGCCCATTTTTGTATATCAGGTACTGCAAAAGTGACGAGTGAAAGCCATTGCTCGCTAACGAAGAAATAGATACTTTGAGAAGACTATCTTCATGGATTGAGGTTTACTTTATGGTACAATTGATACAAATATTATCAGGATAGGGTGTTGCTGGCGTTACTCTAGGAATGACGATTGGCACTTTGTTTTCATCTTTATTATTTTTAGGAAAAAACATGAGCAATTATAAGACGTTAAAAGAAATGGGTATTAACAATCCACAGGAGATTGTGCGCTACACTTGTCATATTCATAACAATGTTGATCATTTGCGTATTATTTATGAGCGTAAACCTGGGTCTTTGTTACCTGTGACTCGTCGTTATCAGTTTGGTCGTGCGTCAAAAATGGTTGTGACAGATGGTGGTACTAATCAATATGAGACAATCCATGAGATTTCTCCTTTCTTGCAAAGAGCAATGCAAGAGTTGGATCAAATTATTGCAGAGAAGAAGAAGCCAGAAAATACAAAGCAGCAGATTCTTGAAGAGATTACTCGCCTAGAAGATGATTTGCAAGCGCAAGTACGCTCGTTGAAAGAGCTAGTGGAAAAACTATAAGTTGATGAATAACTTTTCGTCTCTGTTTTAGAAATGCGGCTGGTATTATTATAACAATCGCTTAATATTTCTGAATTATAGCAACGTCATATTAAAGCCCCAGATGGGGTTTTTTTGTGGATGTTTACTAAGCTATCCCATAGACTGGGAGATAGGTTGCGTATTTGAACGTAAGGGTGACGAGATGAATAGAAATGTATTTTTACTGGCATTCTGTCAGGCAATGATGATGTGTGGGGCTTCTATGATGGTCACAGTCTCAGCGCTGATAGGCAATGATCTGGTAACCGATAAATCTTATGCGACTTTGCCAATCTTTTTTCAGTTTTTATTGATGATGCTTACCAGCATTCCGGCTTCGCTGTTAATGGCTAAATGGGGACGCAAGCGTTGCTTCTTAGCAGCGGCACTGATCGGGATGTTAGGCGGTGCATTAGCGTTGCTTTCAATTCTTAATCATTCATTTGTCGGTTTTTGTGTGGCAGCGGCTATGATTGGCTGTTTTAGTGGATTTGGTAATTATTTTAGATTTGCTGCAGCAGATATTGTTGAAATGACTTTGAAAAGCAAAGCAATTTCCTATGTGATGGCAGGCGGTGTGGTTGCTGCATTTATAGGGCCGAATATAGCGAATTGGAGTCAACATATTTTTCCAGCTGAGCCTTATGCTGGCGGCTTTCTATTTCTGATGACCTTTTTCGCGTTGATGTTTATGGCTTTGTTAGTCACTCAGCTGCCGAGTGCGGTTCTTGCGTCAGTTGAATTGTATAAACGTCCTCTCAAAGAGATTGCAATGCAGCCAAAGTTTATCGTGGCTGTCGTTTGTGCAATGTTAGGTTATAGCATAATGACTTTTGTGATGACGGCGACCCCGCTGGCGATGAAACACCATAGCTATGGTTTGAAGGATATCTCATTTGTGATTCAATGGCATGTCTTGGCAATGTTCTTGCCCTCATTTTTTACGGGACAGCTACTAGATCGATTCGGAGTGACAAAAATTTTATTTATCGGCGCTTTGTTTGCTGCTGTCTGCGTGGCGTTAAATTTATTTGGTCATAGTTTATGGCACTTTTGGGTCGCATTGATGTTTCTAGGTGTGTCGTGGAACTTTTTATTTGTAGGTGGTACTAGATTATTGACCGAGACTTATTCTGAAGTGGAGAAAGCCAAAGCACAGGCGTGCAATGA
>CAKMZF010000116.1 GCA_929200405.1 uncultured Gammaproteobacteria bacterium
ATTGCTTTGAAATTATCAATGTCCAAAAACATGACTGATGTCTTCTGATTTAAAATGACTGATTTTCTGATGATATTACTGCCGATTTCAATCAGAGAATGACGATTGAGTAGATTAGATAGCTCGTCCTTATAGGCTTGTTCTAAAAGCTTGCCTTGTAGCTGCTGGAAATTAGATTGGTAAAGTTCAAATAATCTCATGGAACTGATAAAAAAAATCATCAGTTCAGCTATTTGAATTAATTTTATGCCATTGCTATTAAGATGAATCTGCACCATGTAGCCAGTAGAGAACAGTTGGAAGCATATGACCAAAAGTGAGAATAGAATGAGGACGAGTTGTACTGTTCTATTCATAGAGGTGAACAGTAATAATAAAGCACTGGGTGCTAATAAACAGAAAAGAAAGTGGACGGTATTGTGTGGTAAAACAAACTCACTAAAGTAGACTTGAGAGCTAAAGAATATGACGGTGAAATAGGTAGCTATCAGTTTGATAGATATTATATTGATCAGCAAGTAACCACTTAAATATAGACATGCCAGTGTCAATGTATAGATCCAAGCGGGACTATAATGATCTAAAGCGAGATATAAACAGCAGAAAATTAGGCAGCTTAGAATATTATAAAAAAAGATTTGTCTTAATATAAAATGCGCATCTTGACTGACTTCTTTTTTGCTAGATTCATTTAGTATGTCAATGTAATTTTTCATAACGGCAAGCAATTTTTATTGTATAATAGTCGATTTTTTAGAGAAACTATACGCTTTATTTTTCAAAAAATTGCAACAATACAGAAATTTAATGAGAATTGGTGATATTTTTGCTCATTTATTGATTAACAGTTTGCTAATGTTGAGCAAATAACAAAAATATTCTTGCCTGAACTGGCTTGATAGAATTTTTCTAGCGTTTGGCATTAGGAAAATGAAAAGACTCAGAGCTTGCCACTCTCTCTTGCAGTCGAGGCAGATGTGTAGAAGAGAAGTGATTTACTGTATTAAGCTGTGCAGAAGTGAATTAAATTAAGTTAGCATTAGGGGCTTATCAACCGTTGTTCTGCTATGGGTTATAAATTTTTAGTGCTTTAGGTTGATTCTTTTAAAATAGGCCAAGCAGCTCTTAGATAGATAAACATTGACCATAGGGTGAGTATGGCAGCGATGAATAAACACCATTGGCCAAGCTGCATAGTGGAGATTGGCAGCCCCAAGAGAGGTGCTTCGTAAAGCATTAATGCAATCGCAATCATCTGCATGGTGGTTTTGACTTTGCCTATCCAAGATACTGCGACGACATTACGTAGCTGTAAGCTAGCTAACCATTCACGCAAAGCAGATATGGTAATTTCACGGCTAATAATCACGATTGTGGCTAGGGTGTTCAAAACGGTAGGATGTGCCTGTACTAATAAAATGAGTGCCGTCGCGACGATAAGCTTGTCCGCCACAGGGTCCAAGAAAGCCCCAAAATTTGACGTCAATCCTAATTTTCTTGCTAAATAGCCATCTAACCAGTCAGTGATTGCAGCCAATACAAATATAACGGTTGCTAGTACATGGGCGTATTCCCAAGGAATGTAGCAGGCGACAATCAGCGCTGGGATCATAGCGACTCTCAGGATTGTTAAGCTATTAGGTAGGTTCCAAATGGAAGTGGGATTTTTTGTATTCATGGTATTTGTACTTTTGATTGAGATATCTTATCAAGATTTATTCAGAATGGAATCGTCATCTACCTCTAGCACAGTTATAATGGTTTTTATCCGAAATTTACCGTCGTATCTGAATGAACCTTTTACACTCACTATACCCACTTGTAAAACCGCTGTTATTTAAATTGGATGCCGAGATTGTGCATCATAATAGCTTAGCAATGATGAATCGTTGCCAACAGCTAGGTTTAGCAACCAGTCCGCTGTATGGCAAGCCTATAAAGTTAATGGGGCTAACCTTTCCCAATAAAGTAGGTCTAGCAGCAGGGCTAGATAAAGATGGCAAAGCCATGATAGCGCTTTCTCAGTTGGGTTTTGGTGCTATTGAAATAGGTACAGTGACTCCCAGACCTCAGGGAGGCAACCCGAAACCGAGACTGTTTCGATTGGATCAGGCAGATGCGATTATAAATCGTATGGGTTTTAATAACGACGGGGTAGAAGCCTTGGTGGCTAGACTTAAAGCCAAATCACCAGAAGGCGTTGTGCTTGGAATTAACATTGGTAAGAATAAAAACACGCCAAATGAGGATGCGGTGAGTGACTATGAGAAAGCCTTTGCACAGGTCTATCAATATGCTGACTATATAACCATTAATCTATCTTCTCCAAATACGCCGGGCTTGCGAGATTTGCAGGGAGAGGCTTTTTTGGCGGACTTAATGACACGGTTGCATCAACTCAGAGACTCTCTATCTCAACAACATGCAAAACATGTTCCGATTGTGGTTAAAGTGGCGCCAGATCTAGAGCATGATGCGTTGAACGCATTGGCAAAAGCTTTGGTGGAAAACCAAGCCGATGGGGTGATCGCGACTAATACTACGATAGACAAAACTGCCGTTTCAGAATTGAAGGATGGTAATGAGCAAGGTGGGCTAAGTGGTGCACCGCTCACGGAAAAGTCTACCGAGATTATCGCTCAACTAGCCAAATCATTAGATGGCGCCATGCCTATTATTGGTGTGGGTGGGATTATGTCAGCGGAAGATGCACAGGTTAAAATGCAGGCCGGAGCAAGCATGGTGCAGCTGTATTCGGGTTTGATTTATAAAGGCCCTAAGTTGATAACCGATGTCGCTAAAGCTTTGGACTAAACGATGGCTATAGCAAACGTTCAACTTCAATCTGCTGCTGGTGCAACAGACCAGTCACAAATAGCTGCATAGCAGAGCATGCTTAACAGTTCGCCTCAAAACTCTCCTTGGCGCTTTTGTGTGGCGCCGATGATGGACTGGACCACTCGCCATTATCGTTACTTTGCAAGGCTAATGACTCAGCATACACGGCTATATACAGAGATGGTCAATGCCTATGCGGTGATGCATGGTGACAGAGAGAGGTTGTTAGGGTTTGATCAAACTGAGCACCCTCTTGCAGTTCAACTTGGCGGTGCCGATTCCGTGGCATTAAAAGAGGCTGCCAAAATTTGTGAAGATTATGGTTATGATGAAATTAATCTTAACTGTGGCTGCCCATCGGATAGGGTGCAATCCGGTGCTTTTGGCGCATGCTTAATGGGAAAGCCTGAGATTGTTGCCGAATGTGTCAGTGCGATGCGAAGTGCGGTTTCTATCCCAATAACCATAAAGTGTCGAATTGGGATTGATGACAATGAGAGCTATGATTTTTTTAACCATTTTATAGAAATTACTAGAACCAGTGGCTGCGAAGTGTATCTGGTACATGCTCGAAAGGCATGGCTTAACGGCCTAAGCCCAAAGCAAAATCGTGAAATTCCACCACTGCATTATGAATATGCACATCAGCTTAAAGCACAATATCCTGAACTGACAGTGGTGTTGAATGGCGGACTAAAAACTCATGAAGCCGGTTTGGCTGAATTGGGAAATTTAGATGGAGTAATGCTAGGGCGTGCTCCATATGAGAATAGCTATTTACTTGCATCAGTAGATCAGCAGTGGTTTGGTGATGCTAGCCTGATTCGTTCCAGACAAGAAATTATAGAAATGCTTTTGCCCTATATAGAGCAACAACTCTCACAGGGATTATATTTGCGGCATATTGGTCGGCATTTGCTGACGCTATTCTCTGGTGAGCAAGGTGCCAAAGCTTGGCGGCGTTACCTTAGTGAACATATGCACTTAGAAAACAGCGGCATAAACACTATCCGCGAGGCACTCAAAAGAGTTTCCTAAACAGGTAAAATCTGAGGCTCTCTATCTTGGCAGACTTCATTTTAGTTTGCTTTTTAGCCAATCTTTAGTCAACTAAAGTCTTGCTATATGACTTTTTGCAGAAAAGTAAGGGATATCTTTAAGAGTAATCATGTCCAAAAGTTATAAGTATTTACCTAAGTAAAAGCTAATATTTAGATGCTTTTAGCAATTTTTCATTCACATTACGACTTTGTGATTGAGTGGTGGCTCTCAGAAACTTGTTTCTCTTTGAATTTCACTAGGTGTTTTCCTAATAAGTGAGGAATTCATTTCAATTAATTTCTGAAATCTTGTTATTCTTTCCACCTAGGCAATTGCCCTGAGACAAAAGTTTGCATATTCAAAAAGGAGAAGCATGTTGTGAGAATCGGAGTTCCTAAAGAAATAATGGCCAATGAAGCGCGGGTTGCAGCTACACCGCAAACAGTTATCCAATTACAAAAGCTTGGTTTTGAAGTCAGTATAGAAGCTGGTGCCGGAGAGTTAGCCAGTTTTAGTGACATCGTTTATCAAGAGGTAGGCGCTACAGTGGTTTCTGCTGATCAGATCTGGCAGAACGATATTATTTTAAAAGTAAATGCACCGACTCTTGAGATTAGTGATGGCGAGGCTCAATCAGAAGTAGATAAGTTACAGTCGGGATCGACAATCGCTAGTTTTATTTGGCCAGCTCAAAATGAAGCTTTGTTAGCAAAGCTGGCAGAGAGAAAGGTCTCAGTATTGGCAATGGACTCGGTGCCAAGAATTTCGCGAGCACAGTCGCTAGATGCCTTAAGTTCTATGGCGAATATTGCAGGCTATCGTGCTGTTATAGAGGCGGCACATCATTTTGGTCGTTTTTTTACAGGGCAAATAACCGCAGCTGGTAAAGTGCCACCAGCAAAAGTATTGGTTGCTGGTGCTGGAGTTGCAGGTTTGGCGGCGATTGGTGCTGCAAGCAGCTTAGGAGCAATAGTTCGTGGTTTTGATGTTCGCCCAGAAGTTAAAGAGCAAGTAGAGAGTATGGGCGCTGAGTTTTTAGAGGTAGATGTGGATATGGGCGAAGCATCGACAGATGGTTACGCCAAAGAAATGTCAGAAGCATTTAACGAGGCGGCGACTAAGCTCTATGCAGACCAAGCTAAGGACGTCGATATTATTATCACTACGGCATTAATACCCGGTAGACCAGCGCCAAAGCTAATCAGTGAGGATATGATTGATAACATGAAGCCGGGTAGTGTAATTGTCGACTTAGCTGCTGCCAATGGCGGTAACTGCGGTTATACCGTTGCAGATAAGGTTATTACCACAGCTAATGGCGTTACCATTATTGGCTATACCGACATGGTGAGCCGTTTACCTGCGCAATCATCGCAGCTTTATGGCACTAATTTGGTGAATCTTCTCAAGCTCCTGTCACCAGAGAAGAATGGCGAAATTTCCCTAGACTTTAGTGATGATGTGATTCGTGGTGTCAGTGTGGTCAAAGAAGGTGAAGTCACTTGGCCTGCACCGCCAATTAAAGTGTCAGCAGCACCACAAGCAAAAGTGGAACCGGCGCCAGTTATCGCGAAAGCTGAGCCGAAGAAAGCGCTTGGCGCTTGGTTACCATTGTTAATGGCAGGTGCTCTAATCGCATTTATGGGGCGCTATGCGCCGCCTGAGTTTCTAGCGCACTTCACAGTTTTTCTACTGGCCTGCGTGGTCGGTTACTATGTCGTGTGGAATGTTAGCCATTCATTGCACACACCGCTTATGTCGGTGACTAATGCGATTTCTGGCATCATCATTGTCGGTGCATTGTTGCAAATAGGTCAAGCAGGTTGGCTGGTGTCGGCATTGTCGTTTGTGGCTATTTTAGTCGCCAGTATTAATATATTTGGCGGCTTTACCGTCACCCAGCGTATGCTAAAAATGTTCCGTAAGAATTAAGCGAGGAGAAACAGTAATGATGACATCAGGAATGGTTCAAGCTGCATACCTAATCGCAGCACTTCTTTTTATCTTTAGTTTGGCTGGATTAGCTAAACAGGAGACCGCACAATCTGGCAACTGGTTTGGCATAATCGGTATGGCGATAGCACTTATCGCGACTATCGTGAATCCAGACACAGCTGGATTGCCGGGGATTATTATCGCCATCGGTATCGGCGGCATTATCGGCGTTATGCTAGCAAAACGAGTTGAGATGACGCAAATGCCAGAGCTGGTTGCGATATTACATAGCTTTGTTGGCTTGGCTGCGGTGCTGGTCGGATACAACAGCTATTTGCATCATGGTGAGTTGAGTGGTGTCTTACTGACTATCCATTTGGTAGAAATAGCGCTAGGTATTTTTATCGGTGCAGTGACTTTTACCGGTTCATTAGTGGCATTTGGTAAACTCCGAGGCAGTATTTCTTCCTCTGCGCTAATGCTGCCGCACCGCCACAAACTCAACCTAGCCGCGGCCATTGTGACAATATTATTAATGATTTGGTTTGTAAAAGCCGAGGGCAGTACCTTCGCGTTATTGCTAATCACGATTATCGCGTTGGTATTTGGTTGGCACTTGGTGGCATCTATTGGTGGCGCAGATATGCCGGTAGTTGTCTCAATGTTGAACTCTTACTCTGGTTGGGCTGCCGCAGCAGCAGGTTTCCTATTGGCCAATGATCTGTTGATCGTTACCGGTGCTTTGGTCGGCTCATCTGGGGCTATATTATCGTACATCATGTGCAAGGCGATGAATCGCTCCTTTATCAGTGTTATTGCTGGCGGCTTTGGTCAAGATGCACAAAGTGGCGGCACTGCCATAGAGGGTGAACACAGAGAAATCAGCACAGAAGATTTAGCAGATCAATTGCTATCTGCCAAAAACGTCATTATCACACCGGGTTATGGCATGGCAGTTGCTCAGGCGCAATATCCGGTCTCTGAAATTACCAGTAAGCTAAGAGCCAAGGGTATCAATGTACGCTTTGGTATTCATCCGGTTGCCGGACGTCTACCTGGCCATATGAACGTATTGCTGGCAGAAGCCAAGGTGCCTTATGACATCGTACTTGAAATGGACGAAATCAATGAAGACTTTGCTGAAACCGATATCGTCTTGGTCATCGGGGCGAATGATACCGTGAACCCTGCAGCAACCGAGGACCCAAGCAGCCCTATCGCAGGCATGCCGGTATTAGAGGTTTGGAATGCTAAAAATGTTGTAGTCTTTAAGCGCTCAATGAATACCGGTTACGCTGGGGTGCAAAATCCATTGTTCTTTAAAGAGAATAGCTTTATGCTATTTGGCGATGCCAAAGACAGTGTCGATGCACTCAGTAAGTTGATATAGCTTTTATAAAGCTCAAGTAGTCATTCTGCTTCTGAATGACTACGGATTTTCAGCTGGCATTTGTCTTTTTAAATTAAATCTTTGCAGCCTAGTTGTTCTTAATAATAAGAAATAGGTGAGCTAACAAAGCGGAAAAATGCGGCTTCCCCATATACTATTAGCACTTCTGGTCACCTTAATTTGGGGAACTAACTTTGCTTTCATAAAAGTGGCGCTCTACGAGTTGCCGCCGTTCTTTTTTGCGGCAGTGCGTTTTTTTGCGGTCGCTTTCCCGCTGGTTC
Organism: uncultured Gammaproteobacteria bacterium; assembly: GCA_929200405.1. GTDB lineage: Bacteria > Pseudomonadota > Gammaproteobacteria > Cardiobacteriales > CAKMZF01 > CAKMZF01. Next base: position 7,486 of record CAKMZF010000116.1, read on the forward strand.
TCTTGCTACCTAAGCCAAATTGTCCATTGTGGATGATTGCTCTATATGGCGTTCTCATTGGCTTTGGGCAATTTGGACTGCTGTTCTTAGCAATGGATCAGGACATAACACCGGGTTTAGCTTCATTGGTCGTGCAATCTCAAGCGTTTATGACAGTGATTTTAGCGACACTGTTCTTTAAAGAAAACCTTTCCAAAATTCAGATAGCGGCATTACTTGTATCACTTTCAGGTCTGCTATTGATAGCCATAAATTCACATCTGAGCTCGCAGGGGACTGAGGTAAGTGGGCAGAATATCACCACTTTGTTGGGCTTGGTTTTGGTGTTGTTAGCGGCGTTGAGTTGGTCTGTAGCAAACCTTGTGGTAAAAAAAGCAGGTGAGGTGCATATCATTTCTTTTCTAGCATGGTCATCTATGTTTGCGGTACCGCCATTATTTGCGGTGTCATACTTTTTAGAGACCTTGCCGGTAATACGGTTTGGGCTATATATTTCCAGCAACCATACTTGGGCGGTGGTGCTATGGCAAAGTGTTGGCAATACCTTGGTAGGCTATGGATTGTGGAATTATTTACTGCGGCTTTATCCAGCTGTGATTGTGTCACCATGGGCACTTTTGGTGCCGGTTTTTGGTCTTAGCGCATCTGCTATCGTATTTGAGGAGCCTATGCAAGACTGGAAGATAATCGCAACCCTGTTGATACTATCTGGGCTTGCTATCAACAGTTATGAAGAGGCTAAAACCAGAAGAGGGCAGCAGAAATAACAAGCAAGTTAACTTGTTTGTCGAGGGCTAGATGTGTCTATTTAACAGCGTTAGCGTCACGATAATTAATATCAGTGGTGCGATAGCTATTGCTATGCCGGAGTGAATGGCATAAACCAGTGACAAGCTTCCCAATATACGACTAACGACGTAAAAGCACAGCCCGATAGCAATGCCGATAAACAGTCTTTTGCCAGTGCTAGT
>CAKMZF010000117.1:0-3983 GCA_929200405.1 uncultured Gammaproteobacteria bacterium
ATATGTCGACTTTCTTTATTGGGCTGTATGATTCTATCTAGTAACGTTTGCGCTAGCTTCTCACCTAGATTAAAAGGATTAACGGCCATTGTTGTTAAACCAGGCATCCATAATGCGGCTTCTGGAATATTATCAAAACCGATAATAGCTAAGTCTTTGCCGGCTTGTTTTCCTAAATGGTTGAGTGCCAAACTAGCCCCTAAAGCGACCATATCACCATTACAGACCAAGGCTGTGGTGTCTGGGTGTTGGCTGAGTAATTCTGATAAGCCTTGTGCCCCGCCTCGCTTACCGTCTCGGCATGGCCAAACCAATGTCTCTAAACCTGCCGCTTGCATTGTAGTGACGTAACCCTCTATACGTTGCATTCTAGACTCAACTTCTTGGTCGCCACCAAAAAACACAATTCGCTTATGTTGTTGTTGAATCAAGTATTGGGTTGCCTCTCGGGTGGCTGCGGTATTTTCAATGGTGACATAATCAAAGTGATTACCAGCAACAGACCGAAGAAAAGTAACAGTAGGAATGCTTTGGCTGAGCAATAATTCCACACTTTCTTGCTCGGTATTTAATGCAGGTACCCACAGCAGCCCACCACGGGCATTGCCAACCAACATTTGCAAATAGCGATGTTGACGTCTTGCGTCATCACGCGCATCTAATACATAAACCAGATAGTCATGTTGTTCTAATAGATTGGTAACGCCAGCCAAAACTTCCGCATTAAACGGATTGCCGATATTGTGAATCAGTAACCCGACTTCGCGAAATTGCCCAGATCGCATTGCCGCTGCACGGTTGTCCCGTACATAGTGAACGGCCTTTGCCGCCTGTAAAACTTTGTCTCGGGTATCTTGAGAGATGCGACCAGAGCCGCGTAGCACTTGACTCACTGTAGAAACAGAAACACCAGCTTTTTTGGAAACGGTAGTTATGGTAGGTCGGCTGGCCAATGAAATTCCTTGAGTTATTAGAGAGATATAGTGTTCTTGGTACAGCCATTGATTATATCAGAAGAGAATAATTATTGACTTATAAGTTAAAAAATCTTAGCATGATATAACGATATATCAACATGAATGAATATCGCAAATATAGCTGATGAAAAACACAAAAACAGTAAATAAACATTTCATCATTTTATCCAAACATCAGGAGGAGCACATTATATGAAACTTAAACGCACTACCATGGTCAGTTTATGCGTGGCTGCCATTTCACTTACTTCAAGTAATATCTCACAGGCTGAAACTTTATTTTGGTCAACGCAAGCCAAACCAGTTGAAGAAGCACAGGCCATGCGTGATAACGTATTGGCCAACGCAGGTCAGAAAGTGGACTTTCAACCGAATGATGGCGGACCGTGGTTAACACGATTGAAAGCAGAGCTGGAAGCCGGTAAAGGCTCTATCGGCATGTTAGGCGCTTTGCATGGTGATTTCACCTCATTGCCAGCAGATGCATTAGTAGATTTGTCTGAAGTTGATCTGGGGGATACTAAAGTCAATAGCACCTTTATGGAATTAGGCAAGCTAGGCGGAAGTGAACAAAAATATCTTCCGTGGATGCAAGCCACTTATATAATGGCAGCGAATAAAAAAGCATTAGAGTTCCTGCCAGCAGATGCTGATATTAACGCGCTGACTTATGATCAATTGATTGAGTGGGCAAAAAACATGGCGGAGAAAACCGGAAGTCCTAAATTCGGTTTTCCTGCCGGTCCTAAAGGTTTAAAGCACCGCTTTTTCCAAGGTTATCTCTACCCTTCTTATACCAATTCTGTGGTGACTAAGTTTGCTTCAGATGAAGCTATTGTGGCCTGGGAGAAATTTAAAGAGCTATGGCAGTATACGCACTCTGGCTCAACCAATTACTCTTTTATGCAGGAGCAGCTTTTGTCTGAGGATGTTTGGGTGGCGTTTGACCATACCGCTCGTTTAGCAGATGCGTTCAATCAAAAGCCGGATGATTTTATTGGTTTCCCAGCGCCAGCTGGCCCAACAGGGCGTGGTTTTATGCCTGTTATAGCTGGAGTCGCTGTACCTAAGACCGCAGCAGACGCAGCTTCTGCCAAGCAATTAGCTGCTTATATGCTTAAGCCAGAAACACAACTTGCTACTTTGAGAACAACTAATTTCTTCCCAGTAGTTGAAGTGGCGTTACCAGATGATATGCCTGCAGCGGTTAAAATTGCTGGTGCTGCTATTGCAGCAATGTCAGGCTCTGCTGATGCGAATCCGGGATTACTTCCTGCTGGCTTAGGCGATCAAGGGGGTAAGTTCAATCAAGTCTATGTGGATGCATTTGAGCGCATCGTCTTGGCAGGGCAAGATATCAAACAGGTGTTAGATGAGCAGAAAGAAGATCTTCGCAAAATTATGAATGACACCGGAGCTCCGTGTTGGGCACCGGATAAGCCATCTGAGGGTGCCTGTCCTGTGGAATAGGTCAACAAAGTTGATGCTTGATAACGCTTCTCTAGTTTTTCTTAAATAAGAGGAGCGTTATTAAGCGCATCTGCCTGTCATGTCTTGATTGGATTTCACGAATGAGATTTTAGCAGGCGTAGAATAGCAATCTAAATACAGCGACCTAATAAGACAACCTAATTAAACCACCTTAGCGGATCACAAAGGATATTTTATGGAAGCCAAACGTCTTCCCTATTTATTGCTTTTGCCAGCAACACTATTTTTGGGAATTTTTTTCTTATATCCATTTGGTTTGGTTGCTTGGCAAGCTTTTAGCAGTGACTCCGGTTTCACGCTAAGCCATTTCAGTACTATGACGGGGCATTGGAAGTTTTCCACTGCGTTTTGGAATACTCTGTTATTAGCATTAGCGGTAGTGCCCATTCAGCTAATTATGGCATTGATTATGGCATCTCTTGTGAGCCATATGCAGAAAGGGCGAGATATTTTTCTATATATCTTCACCATTCCATTAGGTATTTCAGACTTGGCAGCGGGTCTCATTTGGTTAGCTATTTTTGAGCAAAGTGGCTTTCTAAACTCTATGCTGCATGGGTTAGGATTTATCGATCAACCCGTTATGTTTCTAGGCTATCAAAGTCCGGTTATTATTTTTGTGGCGATTATGCTGGCGGAAATTTGGCGTGCAACGGCTATTATGCTGGTGATTATTGTTGCAGGTATGGGACTTATCCCCAAAGAATATGCAGAGGCTGCTGAGGTTTTCGGGGCAAGTCGTTGGCAGACTTTTTATCGTGTGACCTTGCCACTATTACGTCCGAGTTTGCAAACAGCCTTGATATTACGCGTTATTATGGCCTTTGAAGTATTTGCAGTTGTATCTGCATTAAGTGGAACTACGTTTCCAGTCTTAATGAGCGAGACTTATCGCTATCAATTTGATTTGCAAGATGGCTCTGTTGCCGCAGCTATTGCAATGGTCATATTGGCAATTTCAATTGTCTTTACCCTATTTTTCTTGCGTGTATTGAGAGTGCCTAAAGGAGCGTCTTTATGAGTACGGCTATACATCGTCAAGCGAGTCGCTGGTTGTTTTGGTCATCAATCTTGCTGCTATGCGCATGGGTATTAGTACCGATCTATTTTTTGCTAGTAAACACATTATCTTCACCAGAAACAGTAAATAGCTTTCCGAAATCTTTTGTGCCGGAAATGGATTTTGCGAGCCTGAAATTCTTTGCAGGTTTTGATGGCATTATGGATGCGCTAGCAAACTCTGTCATGGTAGCCACTGTCACCATGGTTTTATCAATCCTGATCGGCGCACCGGCGGGATATGCATTGTCACGATTCGATTTCCCAGGAAAAGAGACCTTTCGAGTACTGGTATTAATGACTCGTGCGTTTCCATTGCCGCTCTTAGCTTTACCATTGGCGGTGATGTTTATTCGTACAGGGTTGGACGACACAATACTCGGGCTGGCATTAGTGCACACGACATTGGCGATGCCTTTTGCAATACTTATTACCTTCTCGCTGTTTTCCGGTATT
>CAKMZF010000117.1:4083-8442 GCA_929200405.1 uncultured Gammaproteobacteria bacterium
TATTACCTTCTCGCTGTTTTCCGGTATTCCCTTGGAGTTAGAAGAAGCCGCATGGACACTTGGTTGTACTCGTTTTCAAGCATTCCGAAAAGTGGTGCTACCACTTATTTTGCCGGGCATTGCAGCATCTGCAATTTTTGCATTCGTGATCTCGTGGAATGAGGTGTTTGCCGCGGCGGTATTAACTATTGAAAACCGTACCCTAACTGCATTTCTACTACAAAGCTTAGATGTATCACCGATGCATTTAAAATTTGCAGGGGGTTTTGTATTGGTTGTTCCTGCATTGATTTTTATTTTTGCAGTGCGTAAATATTTATTTGCCATGTGGGGGATTGCAAATCGATGAATAAGAAAATCCTCTTCACTAAAGGAGTTGGCTAATGGCGGATATTCAAATAAAGGGCATCGCCAAAAATTTTGGCTCTTATCAGGCGTTACATTCTATTGATTTGGATGTAAAAGATCAGGAATTCATGGTCTTGTTAGGCGCCTCTGGTTGTGGTAAATCTACGCTACTGCGTATTATCTCCGGTCTAGAATCCCAATCAGAAGGAGAAATTTGGATAGCTGGTAAGCGAGTTGATCATTTATCACCGCGTGATCGCGGTTTAGCCATGGTGTTTCAGAACTACGCAGTATTTCCGCATTTAACCGTATTTGAAAACATAGCATTTGGTTTGCGAATGCAGAAACTACCGGAAAACATAATTAAAGAACGAGTAGAGCGTAAAGCTGAGCTCATGCATATTACCCCACAATTGCAGCGCTACTCTGGACAACTTTCCGGTGGTCAGCGGCAACGAGTAGCGGTAGCTCGTGCTTTGGCGATGGAGCCGAAAGTTATTCTGATGGATGAACCATTATCTAACTTGGATGCACTGTTAAGAATGGAAATGCGTGCCGAGTTAAAGGGGATTCTTGCCGCCAGTAAAACCACCACAATCTACGTTACTCACGACCAAGTTGAGGCGATGAGCTTGGCTGATCGCATTTCAATTATGCATGAAGGTCATATGGTGCAATCCACCGATCCAGTCGAGGTTTATCGAAATCCAGCCACTCGCTTTGTAGGAAGCTTTATTGGCAATCCGCCGATGAACTTTCTCTCTGCTAAACCAATAGATGATGGTCAGTGGGAGGTCGCAGGTCAAACCTTTGCAGGGCCTAAAACAGACCGCAGCATTGAGTTTGCTATTCGCCCCGAAGATTTGGTAGAAACCCCTCAAGGCTTTGAGGCGGAAGTGCGTGTGGTTGAACCATTGGGTGCTCACATCTTAGCTACATGTGAAGTAGACAAACAACTCTTCCGTGCCGTATTAGATAATCGATCAAATGTAAAATCCGGAGATATATTATCCCTGATGCCACAGCAAAAACGCATTCGCTGGTTTGATACAGAGACACAGCAAGCAATCGTATAAAGAAATATCAATAGGAATAAACAATGACGAATACCCTATTCCAACAAGCCACGGATATCATTCGCCAGAATGACCGAGGTCATTATACAGTGCCAACTCATGGCCTATACCCTTTCCAATGGAACTGGGATAGCTGCTTAGCAGCAATGGGAATCGCCTATATTGATGAAGTCAGAGCTTGGCAAGAAATTGAAACCCTATTCGCACATCAATGGCAAGATGGCATGGTGCCTCATATTATTTTCCATGAACAAGATGATGGCTATTTTCCCGGTCCAGAAATTTGGAATACAGGTCGAGAAACCCCGACAACAGGCATTACCCAACCAGCCGTGGCAGGTTTTGCCATACGACGATTATTCGAGAGAGCAGTCAATCAAGATCTAGCCCAGCAAAAAGCAACAGAGCTGATAACCAAGGTGGCTCATTGGCACGAATGGTTCTATCAATATCGCGACCCAGAAGATACAGGTCTAGTAGCCATCCTTCACCCGTGGGAGTCAGGGCGCGATAACTCTGTGGATTGGGACGAAGCATTTGCAAACGTGCCAACTCAAGGTGTAAAACCCTATACACGACGAGATACAAAGCATGCCGACCCAGCACATCGGCCTACCCAAGCCCAATATGATCGATATATATGGCTAGTGCAGCATTTTTTATCTCTACAGTGGGACAATGAAAAACTACACGATGAATCGCCATTTCAAATGGTTGACCCCGGTTTTAATGCAATATTGATTCGATCTTGTAGTGATTTGGCTGCATTGGCAGAAAAGTTAGGTATGGAACAATTGGCGAAACGCCAGCGGGAATTAGCAAAGCAAGGACTACAGGCAATGAATAACCTGTGGAGTGACAAGCACCAGCAATATCTCTGCCTAGATCGCCATACCAACCAGCTAGTAGACAGTGCTAGCAGTGGGGGATTATTGCCAATATTTGCAGATATCAACCCTCAGCATGCCGCGATTATTGCGGATCGCATTCAAACATTAAGTCAGCAATGCCGATACCTATTACCCAGCCATGACCCTGCAGATTCCCGTTTTGATAGTAAGCGCTATTGGCGAGGCCCGAGCTGGCTGATTATTAATTATATGGTTGCGGATGGTTTAGAACAGCATGGTTTTGATGAAATGGCAAAGCAGATAAAGCAGCAAAGTCTTGAGCTTATCAAAACACATGGCTTTGCAGAATATTATGACCCCTTGAGCGGAGAAAGCTGTGGTGGAGACAGTTTTACTTGGACGGCAGCAATGGTGCTGGAGTTTTTGTAAAACAACAGTGTTTTATTTCTGAAAATAACAGTAGAGATGTTTGGGGTGAGGTGACACGCTCATCCATTGAGCTTTACAAGCTTTTCTTTCTTGTTACTTTTTATAAAGTAACCAAAACTTCCTCCTGATGAGATAGCCCTGCGGGAAACGGAATCTTGCGTCATTTCTTGGCGTCGAGGAGAAATCGCTGTCATGCTCAGTGAGCTGCTGAGCATGAAGGAGGCTCAGCAGCTCCTTCATCCAAGAAATAGCGCAATATTCAAACAATCTCAAAGTCGGATTGGATATCCATAATATCACTATTATCAATTGGTTAATAAATGATCTTGTAATTTACAGATTTACGATCTTGTCTATACCGCAGCTCATATTGGAATCTTTAACAGCTCTAACAAAATTGCTGACATCAAAATGACTTGTTGGTAGTGGTGTATTAAACGCAGCAAAACCATCAGCAATACCAAGACTGACGGTATTAAACTCTATAATATCCTTTATAAAGTTCGGCACACTAAGCTCATTTAGATAATATTTTGTCCCATTATCGTCGGGTGTAAAAGTCATTACTTGTGAGTTATCAAAAAGTCGATTGGGACTAGGATGGAAGACCCAAGTAACTAGAATCCATATACTACCGTCACTGAAGGGGCGTGGTGAGCAGCCAGACTCCACAGAAACTGATAGCGTATCTCCACTACACGAAACTTCTAAAACCGATGGTTCTGGTCTGCAAAAATCACCATCAACAGCAGTAGTTGAAACTGTTGTTATATTATTTCCAATTTCGACTGACCATGGAGAAGTATCTGTTTTCCCAAAGGGCTTAAGAACACAAATGTTGAGACAAAAAATAGTAATTTAAAGTTATTCAAATTATTCCTCGTTTTTTAGCATCATAAGCTTATAAATAATAGGGAGAGCTGTATTTCAACGTATTTATTAGCTTGCAGATGTCATTTGATTATTGGGTTATTATGCTGGGTTTACACAGAGGGGCCGGTTTGAATTCGCTGAGGTTTTAGCATATGTGCTTTGAGATTGGCAAACCAGTGACTCAGTTGGTAATTGTTATGAGGTTAATCCTGTAGTTTAAGATCTTTCTCCAACAAAGAAACTATATCTCGTTGCTCATGGATAATACTGATGACACCTATTAAACTATCCTCTAGTTCCCGAAAAAAAATATAATGGCGCTGGTACTTCACAAAATATGTTTCTAGAAAAGTTTGCTTATGTAATTTTCGCCATAAGACTTCCCTTGAAGCTGCTTTCTGTAGAATACTAAACAAACCTTCGATATAAATCTCAGCTTGCTTTTCACCCCAAGTTTCTAAGCTGTATTCCCATATCTCATCAAGAGTTTGATTCGCAGGTTTAAAAATCACAAACTGTGACATTTAGAGTTTTTTATTCCGGTTAATTACATCAGCAGCGCTAACCTCAACAAACGCTGAGCGATCAGCTTTCATTCCGGGCATTAGTTCTTCCCGAAGAGACATCCATGTTTTAGCCTCTCTACGTTCCATATCTTGACGGATCAGGTCACGTAAGTACTCACTAGCCGTTTCGTACAAACCGTTTTCTTCGATCTGAGATCGCGTGAACTCTTCAAGGCGACCACTTATCTTCACGTTAGCTTTCAACATATTAATACC
>CAKMZF010000118.1 GCA_929200405.1 uncultured Gammaproteobacteria bacterium
TTACTCATTATTCTCATCATCGCGCCATTGTCATGGTTAACCGCCTGCCAGAGCAATCATGGCAACTTCACAGAGTTTCCGGGTTTTACTGAATACTTTGCCCAACATCCGCCAGCCGACACACTGCCAACAACGGCTGAACAGGCATTACTGTCCCAATATCGGCCGCATCTCTTTGCTGCCAAGAATCAACAGCAACCTATTAATTTTTATCAAGATTACATTAGTAATGGCCGTCTTCATATTGATGGAGAGTTACTCTCTTCCTCTGTAGACCAAGCGCTGCTTAACCAATATCGAGATAATAAAACCGCTGAGTTCGTTTACACCGGTGCTTTGCCATTAGCTATCAAACAGCCTGTTGGCTACGGTCGTGTAAATTATGACTCGCTGAACTACCAGGGTAAAACCTATGATTTCACTTTTCTGAGCTACAATTTTGTGTTCCCAACCAGCGGCATCATTAAAGGGCTATCGCTCCTTCCCAATCTTGCCATCAGCATTGTCGGAGACAAAGTGGACTGGCACCAGCTGGATCACTATGTTGGCTTAACCGTCGCACTGTACAATGGCAAGCCTATCGCCGTTTCTATGCAACAACATAATGGCAAAACCACTTATATGGTAGACAAAGATATGGACTGGCCTTCTGATGATAGAGTGGCAGCAGACATCGCCATGCAATCTAACGAGCTGTATCCGCATAGTGCGCAAGAGACAAAACACCCTGGGGTGTCATTTATCACCAGCAAAGAAATAGAGTTTGTGAAAACTGGTGAGAATAAACCGCTAATGGCTGGCTGGGACATTACCAAAGGCGAGCAAGAGGTAGATTACCAGCTGCAATATTTGACACCTAGTGATGCATTTTATCAGTTCAAAGGTTGGTTGGGACAGCGCAGAAAGTTACCGGGCAGAGATGGCCCACCGGGTGCAGATTATGTGACCTTGCCTGATTTAATGCCCCATGCCATCAGCATGGTAGGAAACTATCGCCCAGGCACTGTAGCGGAAGAAAAAGCCAAAATTGCCAAACTCTTCAATCCCAAAGAATTCAGCATTAATAAATCCGCTTTAACAGCTTATATCAACGACTTTATGCGTGATGCTCAGCTAGATTAGCCTCTCTGCCGATCTTCGCGGTAGACATTAGGCCTGCAGCAAATACCTACTGCAAAGCTATCGGCTTGGCTTTCCTGCATAATCGTGCCAAAATCCCATAAAACTCACCTATAAGCACAGGATTTATCATGCAAGTTATTATGGATATTATGGTCTCACCGGGTGGCGTTGGGCTATCTGTCTCTCCTTACGTCGCGGCTTGTCAGAAGATTTTTGAAGAGGCAGGATTAAGCTATAACTTACATGCCTATGGCACGAACGTTGAAGGTGAGTGGGATGAGGTAATGGCTGCGGTAAAACGTTGCCATACCGATCTGCACGACATGGGCGCTGTACGCATCACCAGCCATATGAAAGTTGGCACCAGAAACGATCGCAAGCAGACTATTGCCGATAAAATTACCAGCGTTGAAGAGAAGCTATAAACCGTAGCGCACTTGTACTTTGCCCTAGAATCGATAATTTTCTTATCATTCCTAGGGCAAATATTCTATCTGAGAGTTTCTGTGGTTCCTCTACACTTCTCTAAAATCTCCCTATGATTTCCGCATCCGCTCGCCTGCGGGGTCAACCAACGCTTCTGACTGTCGGATCGCTTTGAAGATGTCACCGAGTATATCAATCTCAAAGTCCACCTGATCTGCTAACTCAGTCGGCACATACCCCAGCGCTATACTTTTGCCAACGCTATGACCATAGCCGCCTGAGGTAACCCAGCCCACTACTTCGCCATTATAAAAAATCGGTTCATCGCCATGCGGATCGCAATCTACGGTACCTTCTACCACAAAAGTGCAAAGACTGAGTTTAGTATCAGCCTGCTTTTGCTGCACCGCCTGTGCTTTACCAATAAAGTCGCCTTTATCCAACTTCACAAAAGTTCCAAAACCTGCCTCATAGGCGTTATAGCTTTTGCGATACTCTGCCAGCCAGCCGCCAAAAGATTTCTCTAGTCTCATCGAAGCTAATGCTCTTGAGCCAAATAGCTTTAAGCCCATTGGCTCACCAGCTGTCATAATCAAATCATACATTCTGCCTTGGTGCTCTGGCGCCATCCACAACTCATAGCCCAACTCGCCAGTAAATGATAATCGACCGACATAGGCATCCATACCGCCGATATTAATCATTGTAAAATCACGGAACTTAATCGCTTCGGCAGACACATCGTCTTCTGTGACTTCTGCTAATAGCTTACGCGAATTAGGTCCTGCGATATGCAAGCCGTATAGATCATCCATACGAGTGCTAATATGAACACTGCCATCATTAGGCGCATGTTGTGCAAACCAATGTTGATGAATGTCGGTCATCATATTCGAGCCGAATATGAAATAGCGATTGTCATCAAAGTTCGCAACCGTTAAATCCCCTAATAGTTGCCCTGATAGGTCTAGCATAGGAGCCAAAGCAATACGCCCAGCTTTGGGAATGGTGTTGGTAAGAATTTTGTCTAAGAAATCCCTAGCGCCAGCCCCAGAAATCTCATGCCTTGCATAGCTTGAACTGTCTATTAAACCAACATTCTCGCGCACCGCTCTTACTTCTGCACCAATATGCTCAAACGCATTACTGCGCCTAAAGGTCAGATTCTCTACTGGCGCAGTGCCTTTGGGTGCATACCATAGTGGAAATTCCAGCCCCTGTGTTACTCCCCAAACGGCATTTTCGGCAGTCAATTTGTTATAGATAGGCGTGGTGATATGAGGTCTTGCCGCTTCACGCTGCTCATTTGGGTAGGCAACTGAGAAACGCTTACCATAATTCTCACAGACCTTTGCTCTGGTATAACTAGGAGTTGCAAAGCTGCCAAAGCGATTAACATCCATGGCATAGACATCCATATCTGGATCGCCATCGGCTATCCAGTTTGCCAATGCCAAACCAATACCACCGGCCTGTGAAAAGCCTGCCATCACCGCACAAGCGCAATAGAAATTCGTCAATCCTTTTACAGGACCCACTAACGGGTTTGAATCTGGTGAGAAAGTAAATGGACCATTGATTACCGTCTTTATACCCACTTCTGCCAATGCAGGAAAATGCTCATAACCCACCATCAAGTTATGCGAGATACGCTCTAAATCATTTTGCAACAACTCATGGCCAAAACTCCACGGTGTCGATTTCACAGACCATGGCACACCGTTTTTCTCATAGGTTCCCAGCAGCACACCTTGCTGCTCTTGGCGCATATAAATCTCACCACCAAAATCAATGATATGCGGCATTTCACCACCATCATTGGTTAGGTTCTCTACCGCCTCAGTAACAATATACTGATGTTCCATAGCGATAAGCGGCAGCTCTAACCCCACCATGCGACCGACTTCTCTCGCCCAAAGACCACCACAGTTCACTACTTTTTCAGCAATCATTATCTGAGTCTCACCAGCGTGGCTCAGCGTCAACTCCCACTGCCCATCAGGCAGTTGTTTCAGGCTTTCAAGCTTAGTGTGCCTATAGACCTCAGCGCCTTTTATCCGTGCTGATTTTGCATAGGCATTAGTAACGCCAGTCGGATCAACGTGACCTTCGTTATCATCCCATACCGCGCCTACAAAATGCTGAGTGTCGACCATCGGGATTCGGTCCTTTACCTCCTGCATATCCACAAACTGCAAATCTATGCCCATATGTTTGCCTTTGGCTGCCGTGGCTTTTAGATAGTCCAACCGTTCAGGTGTGTCCGCCAACATAAAACCACCGGTTCTGTGGATACTGCAATTTTGCCCCGAAAGCGCTTGAATCTCTTCATAGATTTCAATAGTGTACTTCTGCAACTTAGCCACAAATGGGTCTGAGTTTAGCGTATGCATGCCACCAGCTGCGTGCCAAGTGCTACCAGAGGTCAGCTCATCACGTTCTATCAACACGCAATCAGTAATGCCTTTTTTGGTCAGGTGATACAAAACCGATGCGCCGGTAACGCCGCCGCCAATCACGGCTACTTGAGTATGTGTTTTCATGAGTGGTTATCCTTTCATCTTATCTGGTGTTTATTTATTTTTAATGTGAATTCCGTTGTTTCTATTACATCAAATCAATACAGTTTATTTAGTCTGCCTTAGCGCCGCCTTGCTCTTTGCGTTTGGCAATAAAAGCATCTAATTCTTCTAAGCGATCTTGCTCAAAATCGGGTTCTTTATACTCTGCTAGCAATTTATTCTTTAGTTTGTTCGCCCGCTCTACTGCGCGTAAACTGCCTTTGTCTTGCCAAGTTTCAAAATTACTCCAGTCAGAAATCATCGGACTATAAAAGGCATGCTCAAATCTTTCTAAAGTGTGTTCGTGACCAAAGAAATGACCACCAGGACCGATATCATTAATCGCGTCTAAGGCTAGCGTGTCTGCATTTACCGTCAGCGGCTTGCTAAACTCAATCATATGTTGAATCATTTCCGCATCCATTATCATCTTCTCAAATGAAGCACAAAGCCCACCTTCTAACCACCCCAAACCTTGGTGCAGCATATTGGTGTGTCCCATAAAAGCGGCCCACAGAGACATCATGCTCTCATAAACCGCCTGCCCATCTGGCGCATTGGACGCTGTAACATTAGAGGAACGATACGGCACCTGATATCGCCGTGCCAATTGAGCACCAATCATCATCGACTTACAGTTCTCAGGAGTACCAAAAGCTGGGGAACCGGTTTTCATATCGACATTACTGGTAAAGCCGCCGTAGATAATCGGCGCACCAGGGTTTACCAATTGACTAAACACAGCACCGGCTAGAAATTCAGCATTTTGCTGCGCCAATGCACCTGCCAGAGTTGTGGGAGCCATAGCGCCTGCTAAGGTAAATGGTGTTATCACGATTGGCTGGTTTCGACTTGCCATCTCGATCATGCCGCCCAGCATGGGGATATCATATTGCAATGGACTATTGGCATTCACAATGGTCACAATTGACGGCTCTTGAGCAAATTGCTCCTCACTCACGCCTCGGGCAATGCGCGCCATTTCCAAAGTGTCTAATATCCGCTCTTCCCCTAGAGCATAGGCACGGTAGATTTTATCTGTCAGCGTAATCATGGCGCGTGTGGCGTCATAATGACGAATAGGTACTGGAATATCGATAGGCTCCACAGGATGGCCTGCGGTAAAGTGAACCACATTTAGGCTTTGCGCTAAACGAAGAAAATCACAGTAATCTTGCCAGTTGCCACTGCGACGGCCACGCTCTAAGTCACTGACATTCGGCGGGCCGCTAACTGGGGTAATGTTTAGTTGGTTAGCGCCAAAGCTAAGATTTCTGGTTGGATTTCTAGCGTGTACGGTAAAAGTGCTAGGCGCAGTTTTAATAGTCTCTGTGACCATTTCAGGGTCAAATCTTGCCCGACTGCTAGCATCAATATCGACACCATTTTGTTTGAGAATTTGCTGCGCCCTAGGATTTAGAAAATTAACCCCAGTGCGTGAAAGAATAGAGAGTGATGCTTGATGAATCATCTCTAACTGATCATCATCAATTACCTGAAAAGGCTGATGTGGCAATGTAATGGTACCAAAAGGCAGTTGCTCAAATCCATCGGCACTGCGCTTGGCTTGACTGCCAGCCTTATTACCTCGACCACGAGTAGATCGCCTGCTGCGAGCTATGCTCATAAACTTTTCCTCTTTATTTAATCACTGTTATTACACAGGACTGAGGAAAGATGTTTACCCTAAAGTCGACATAAAACAGTAAAAATCCGCAGACTCTTACTATTTTATCTCTAATTAAATTTTCAGCACAGCTCTCATCGCAATATCAAAAATACAAACAACCAGCTACTTGTTTCACTCGCAGCCATTAAACTAAGCTGGTTTCACCAACATAACATTGCCATCAACCCCAACAATAATACAGCTAGTATTTCTTGCAACCGACTCCTGCTTGCACTCTGCTGCCAACTTAGCACTCCAATCGACCCCAGAGTAACGCACCAAACCTTGGGTATGAGTGATTTCACTGGAACTAGGTACTGTTTTGCCAATCATATCACTGCTGCTATCTGTGCCATCTCCGGCATTTTGAAAGCGCTTTATAGGCGGCCACAATACAACAGCACTCAGGGCGGTTAATAACCCTAGAGATAAAATCTGATACTCCCAGCCGGATAACTGCCCGAAATGAATCAACAACCCAGTAAGTGCGCTGCCAATAGCAAAAAATAATAACGGTCCACTAAGTCCCAGCACAGCTAGATCAATCAAAAGACTTGCCCCAGCAATGATATAAAACAACTGAGCATTGTTCTCAGCAAAGTAGTTTATAACGCTCACTTATACCTCTACCTATTTCTCTATTGCGCTGGTTGTTCTGTAGACTGGGCTGCTGTCGGCAGCTTTAACGCCCCTGAGACCGCAATAGCTTGCGCAACGGTATTGGACACGTTATCTCCTGTCTTACCATCGCTTAGCACAACGGTACTCTGAGACGCGATGGCCTGATGCGCTGCAATGGCATCTTCTGCTAACTTTAACGTCACCGCAGATTTGCCCTCTGCAGTATCAGCTACCTCACCAATAGTTCTTAACGCAGCAGCCTCTGCCTCTGCAACCAAGCGAATAGCTTCCGCTTTACCTGTAGCTTCTAATATCTGTTTTTCTTTCTCCGCTTCTGCGTGTAGCACCTGCTCGGCTTTTGACGCTTCAGCGTCCAAGACTCGCGCCGCTTTCAAGCCTTCTGCCTCAGTGATAGATGCCTTTTTCACACCCTCTGCAGTTAAGATAACAGAACGCTTCTCTCGCTCTGCGGTCATCTGCTTTTCCATATCCTCACGAATACTGGCTGGTGGGTTAATATCACGAATCTCATAACGGGTAACCATCACACCCCACGGGGCTGTAGCTTCGGTCATTGCCGCCAAGATCGTCGCGTTAATCGCATCTCTGGATTGAAAACACTCATCAAGCTCCATCGAGCCAATCGCGTTACGCATCGTTGTCATCGCCAACTGCGTTACCGACAGCTTATAGTCAGTCACATTATTGGTTGCCGCGCCAGCATCAGTCACCTTCATAAACAAAATTCCGTCAAGCTCAAGCGCGATATTGTCTTTGGTAATAGCCGTCTGTGACGAAATATCCAGAGATTGCTCTTTTAAGTTTCGATCTGCCACCACCGTCTGCACAAATGGGATAATAAAATTGATACCCGCTGATAGGGTTTTATCATACTTACCCAAAGTATAAACCACATAACCCCTGTTCTGTGGCACCAAATAAATACCCTTCTTGATTGTGTATAAAACGACTAATGCTACCCATAAAAAAGGCGTTGAAATGATCCCTATAAGAATATCCATGATGCTTCCTGTCTAAAAAATGTAATATAATAAATCTCTCAATAATTAACTATAATAATCTAAATACTCCCTCCGCGTAATAGGTAACATCTCGCTATATTTTTACGCCGCAATGTTTTATGGCATGATAACAGCCAGATCATCCCTATAAATTTACAGAGCCCTCAACATGATAACCAAACAACAGATCACCGGATTAATCCTCGCAGGTGGCCAAGGCTCTCGCATGGGAGGGGTAGATAAAGGCTGGGTAAACTACCAAGGTGCCCCGCTAATACAGCACGCCATCTCTGCCCTAGCCCCTCAGGTCACAGAGCTTTGCATCAGTGCCAACCGAGAGTTAGCGCGATATCAACAACTGGGGTATATAGTGGTGGAAGACATCATCAAAGACTTTGCAGGCCCTCTGGCCGGCATACATGCAGGGCTAGCACAGGCTAGCACTGACTGGGTAGCAACCATACCTGTAGATAGCCCACATATTAGCCAAGATCTGGTTGCAAAATTAGTTGCCTGCCAGCAGCAAACTGAAGCAGAGGTAATTTTTGCCAGCGACGGGGAGTTTCCACAGCCTGTTTTTCTACTGCTACAAAAATCACTACTAGCAAGTTTGGCAACTCAACTCAACTCAGGCGATGGCAAGATTATGCGCTGGGTCAAACAGCAAAAACACGCCGAATGCGTTTTTACCGACAAGCGCCTATTTGAAAACAAGAACAGCCCTGATGACTTGAAAGTCTAATCCCAACACAATCCATTGTCCGATCTCAAATAAAGTTGATTGATTTTTAAAAATTTATTTGCTAATTTGAATCCATAACCTAACTTCTTCGCAATTTTAGCTAAATACTGGAGTACAGTCAGCTATGAACCCCTCTCTAATCAGCAACTATCAAAACCACATCAAAGTCACCCTGCAACTGGCAGATGATACGCCCTGTGAAGTGGTTAAGTACACCGTGACAGAGCGCTTATCGGCTTTGTACCGATCAGAGAT
>CAKMZF010000119.1 GCA_929200405.1 uncultured Gammaproteobacteria bacterium
GCGAGTCCAGCGCCCGCGACTACGGTGTGTGATAGTGATGGCAACTACAGTGTTGACGTTGATATCAGTATGATGCCAAGCGGTGCAGCTACAGTTAGCTCGACAGTTGAAGATGCAGATGGTAATACAGAGAGCACAACAGTAGGCGTTGATATAAACAATCCATTGTCAGTGACGATTACCGGACCTACAGAAGGTGGTGAGCTTACTGGCGACACGGATACGGTTACTGGCGCTTGTGCGCCTTCAGGTAGTGCCGTTAATGTTAGTATTGGTTCAGATGCAGATGCAGAAAGTGCTACAGGTTCATCTATTTGTAGTGAGGGTGGTACTTATGTTGTTACGATAGATACCAGTGAGTTGACAAGTGGCACAAAGACGATCACTTCTGAGATTTGTATCGACAATGATAATTGTGAAACCGCAGAAGTTGGCGTGATTTTAGTTTCTAAGGAAACAACAAATAATTCAGGAACGGTCACGCTCAATGCTGAGGATGACGTTGTGAACTTAGCGGCGATTGACGGGATTAATGGGAAACCAGCGATCATAAATGTACTTGATAATGATAGTTATGATGAGAATGAGGCCAGTACTGCGGATGTTGAGATTCAGCTCTCTAGTACTACTGTAACTAATGTTCTTGGAGATCCAGTTGATGGCATGTTTATCTTAGATGCCACTGGTAGTCTAACGATCGAGTCTGGCTCTCCGGCTGGAACGTATACGGCTACTTACTGGATTTGCGATAAAACAAATCTAGAAAATTGCGATAGTGCGACGGTAACGATTGTGATACCAATGCCACCTATTGTTGCAGAAGATGAGAGTGGTATTAGTTTTACAAATCAAGCTGGTATTACCCAATTAAATCTACTGAGCAATGATACCTTTAACGAGGAACCGGCAACCAACGATTATATACAGATGAAGATGGATGAGGTTACTATTAAAGATACAGATGGCAAAGTGGTAACTGATGCAATTAATGTTGATGCAAATGGCAATGTCAGTCTTATGGAAGGCGCGACTCCAGGTTTGTATTATGTTGAGTATATGATATGCGATAAGTTGAATACAACTAACTGTGATACAGCGACACTGAGTCTTGTTGTACAGCAAGCACCGGAACGAGCTGAGATACCGAATGACTCTGATTCGATTGATGCCACAGTAGAGAGTGCCTCACCAAATAACGGTGATAGTAATAACGATGGAATTGCTGATAGCAGTCAATCCATGGTATCGGCGTTGTTAGATTGTCCACCAGATTCTGATAACTGTGATGTTAATGTCAGTAAAGATTCGAAGCGAGATTGGGTAACACTCTCTATCGTTGATGACAATGGTGAGTCGCTTAATGATAAGTGCCAAGAGATTGTTAACCCTTATACAACACAAGAGAAAGTCACTAATGTTCCTGGGCCAAATGATATTGTAGGTATCAATGCGGAGGGTACAGGTCGATGGACTATTGGCGATGATCCGGATTATGTCTATCCATTAGGCTTAGTTGGATTTGCGGTTGAGTGTACCGAGCCGAATCAAGAAGTGGCAGGGGTTAAGAGTTATTTCTATGGTCATCAGAGATTACTAGATGAAGGTGTTGTCAGTGGTGCTGGTGATTATTTCATCCGTAAGTATGCAGATCCAACAGGCTCTGGTGATGATGATTCCATAGATGATGCCACCTACAACTTTATGAGTGATTTGGTGAATGTCGAAGTTACTGAAGAAATCTCGCCTTGTGACTGTGATAGCAATGGTGATGGCACTATGGATAAAGTGCTGGTGTTGACCTATACCCTGAAAGATGATGCCAAAGGCGATAATCAGAAAGGTCAGATGCCTACTGGTAAATATCGTATATTTGATCCACATGGTCCAGCGTTAAGTGATGTGAACTTCTCACTAAGCAAGCGTGCTAACAAGAAACAAGCAACTGTGGGCGATGTAGTGAGCTTCACCTTAATGTTAGAGAACCTCTCAAGAAGTCCGGCAAAAATACTGGTACATGACAAACCTTCTGCCGGTCTGAGCATTAAACAAGACACAATTAAGGTTAATAAAGATAGTATCATTCCTAAAGTGACTACCTTGGCTGATGGTACTCTTGAGATTACAGATAACGGTGAATTGATTACTGTTGATGGTAAAGAGCGAATTACCATTAGCTATCTTGCTCAGGTGAGTCCAGGTGCGGTAGCGGGTGAAATTAGCAACATTGCCTCGGTAAAAGCAAGCAGCACAGGTCAAGATTTGTCAAATGTGGCGATGGCAAAGTTAAATGTAGGCGCAGACCCCATCTTTGATCTTGCGACAATTATTGGCAAAGTCTATAACGATAGTAATAAGAATGAGCAGCAAGACCAAGGCGAGCAAGGTTTAGCTGGAGTTCGATTGGCTACAGTTTCGGGTATGATTATTATCACAGATAAGCATGGACGCTATCATATCCCAGGTGTGGAGAGTGATATCGGTGGCAGAGGTAAGAACTTTATCTTGAAGCTAGATGATCATAGCATTTCAAGCTGCGCCAAAGTCATCAGTGAGAATCCACGAGTTGTTCGATTGACCTCTGGTTTAATGAGCAAAATTGACTTTAGAGTTGATCTTGGTGAGGCTGGCTATACAGCGCCAAAAGAAGAGATGAAGCTGTTAGACATTATCTATTTTGCCAACGCCAATGATGATATTAGCGATGATCAAATCAGAAGGTTAGATGAACAACTTCGTCCGTATTTACACATGAAAGGTGTTAAGGTGAGAGTCTCCGGTCATACTGACAGTGATAAGCTCAAGAGTGCTAACTATCTGAAAAAATATGGTGACAACTATGGGTTATCTCATTATCGAGCTCAGACTGTAGGTGCCCAGCTGCAAAGCAGGTTAAATATACCAGATAGTCGGATAGAATATGCGGCATATGGTCCGGATAAGCCCATTGCGAACAACGATACCGAAGCTGGTCAGGCTAAGAATCGTCGTGTTGAGGTGCAGATTGTTACTCTAACAGAGCAAAAAGTGAAATCATCTGCCAAGTGTGACACCAAAGGCGCGACTCAGAAGATATCAAGAACTGATGGTGCTAAGACGGTTAAGCAGATTAGAGCCGTACTCAGTGATGACTTCTATGACATTGGCAGTGTTGCACCTAGAAACCCAGCTAAGCTAGATAGATTGCTAAATATTCTGAATAAGCGTGGTGGAACCGTTGTTGTGAAATCAGAGATTGAAGCATTAGCCAAAGCCAGAAGAATGGCGCTTGAAAGTTTGGTTACTGACAAAGTGACCGTGACTAATGAGTAGCAACCTTTACTAAGCGACTAATAAGCGCCAGTATGATGGTTATGTTGATACGGATGCTTAGTTAGACTCACTAGTCTAACTAAGCAAAATATCAAGTAGTAAAGAAGAGAGGTGCAGAGAAATATATCTCGGGAATATAATCAGACAGCAAGGCTTCAATGCTTATATTTTCAATGCTTATATTGCGTAAGCCTGTTTACCGCAGTGATATTGGCGCTAGTCTATCCGACCATAAAAAGTCATGCGAGCTGACTCAGACAACGATACATCCGGTTTTGTATTGTATGCAAGTACGGCTAGCATTCTCGTGGTTTTACCTACCGTTGGTGTGACTCTGTGTAAAGAGTTTCGACCACGAAACAGTACTAACGCGCCTTCTGTTATCGCCAGCTCGGTTGCAGAAACTTCACCAGCTAAAACGCTAGCCGTTTGGGGGTAATTCATCTCCCCAATATCTGCATTCCTGAGATCTTTGTGATATTCAAATATGCCACCGGCATCAGGAGTCTTGATAAGTAGAGTAATCGCAAATGACGAGTTGTCATAATGCCAGCCCAACTCTTGACCATCACCTGCATAGTGGAGATTAATCGAGGAGAGCTTATCAGCGTAAGGATATAAGTTTTCTATTTCTAAAACCTCGCAAAGAAATCGTGTAAATACTGCATTTTCATACAACGTCACGAGGTAGGAGGTTTCGGGTATCTGGTCAGTGGTAATGCAGCCTTTTGAGGAGTTCACCAGTTTATTTCTGGGATGATTATCGCTAAAGTTAGCATCCTTAGGTTGTAAATAGACGTTGTGCTGATCTTTTGTAAAAAAGGCCAGATCAGCGCAGTTGACTCCATCGGCTTTAATGCTCTCTAGTGCAGGGGATGTGAGAAAATTTGGCAGTACAACAGCCCCATGACTGGCTAACTCTGCCTTACATTGGTTTTGAAATAACGGATCAGACAGTGGAAATTTATCTGTGTTGAGAATAGAGGTTAGTGCCGTCATACCGCATAAATTTTGTGTTTTTCTGGTGTTGTAGTGGCTGAGCTAGTACCGCGAGATCGCTCTTGGCACTAGCTTTACCTGTAAACAAAGCTTTATCTATAGTTGGCTATAAAGATTGTCAGTCTATCGTTAGCGAATAACATTTGCCTCCGGGCCATAAGGAAAGCCGGTAATGTTGTCTGAGCCTTGTTCCGTAACTACTAGAATATCATGCTCACGATAACCCCCTGCACCTGGCAAACCTTCGGGGATGGTTAGCATAGGCTCAATAGAGACCACCATATTGGGTTCTAATACCGTGTCGATATCCTCACGCAACTCTAAACCTGCTTCGCGACCATAATAGTGAGAGAGCACACCGAATGAATGGCCATAGCCAAATGTGCGATATTTCAGTAGATCATGACTAGCAAAAAGCTCATTAATCTCAGCACAGATATCAGAGCACTTTGCACCGGGTTTAATCAATGATAATCCTAACTCATGCGCAGCGACATTGGCTTGCCAGATCTTTAGTGACTCAGCATCAACATCACCCACGAAAAGTGTGCGTTCAAGTGCAGTATAGTAGCCAGAGATCATCGGGAAAGTATTTAAACTTAGTATGTCACCATACTCTAATTTGCGAGTGGTGACAGGATTGTGCGCGCCATCTGTGTTAATACCAGACTGAAACCAGACCCAAGAGTCACGTATTTCACTATCCGGATAATTCTGGGCGATTGCTAACTCCATCGCATCACGACCTGCCATTGCTACATCAATCTCTCTGGTGCCTACGCGAATCGCATCGCGAATTGCTTCGCCGCCGATATCCGCTGTTCTCGCACCGCCTTTGATTAGTTCAATTTCTTCAGCAGACTTAATCATCCGCAAGGCCATAATACCTTCGTTAAGATCTTTTACAGAGGTAGGGTTAGTCATGGTGTCTAGCTTTTGGCGGTTAGTTAGCGTCATATGATCGCCTTCTATACCGATATCCCTAGCATTGCCAAACGCCTCCTTGACCGCTCGCCAATAGTTATCGCGACGCCAATCTGTGTAAATAAAGTTATCACCAAAGCTGCGACGCCAAGGTTGGCTCAGGTCAATATTTGCAGAGATAGTGATGCACTTATCTTCAGTCACCACGCAGCCATAGGGGCGACCAAAGCTACAATAAAGAAAGCCGGAGTAATAAGCGATGTTGTGCATAGAAGTGAGCAGCACCGCAGATACCTGCTGCGCAGCCATTAGTGAGCGCAATTTAGCCAGTCGGTTTTCATACTCTTGATGAGAGAAAGGCAATGGCGATTTTTCACCATTGTGAAGCTCAAAAAAATCAGGACGAGTGGTAGTCATATATATCACCTAAAGTTGTAAAGTCTTAAGGTGAGCTAATGCAGATAAACACCTTAAGAGTTCATCCGGGCGTTCAGGATAATAATTGAAGGGCAAACCTCGGTAGGTTTACCAAAAAGCATGAGATGACGCCATCACCTCTGCAGAAAAGAAATATAGCGCATAATATTTTAACCGACAACACCTCAGTGGTGACGAGATAGTTAATTTAGTTATCCACCCCAGATAATGTCGCCTATAGGTAGGTTTTACAGAGATATCATAGGCTATTGAGTTGCTCGCAGTGCGGGTAATGATTTGGCTTGTTGGGTAATGAAGTCTATGAAGAAGCGTGTTTTTAGCGGTAAATGTTTTTTATCAGGATAGATAATTTTCACCTCAATTTTCGGTAGCCAGCTATCAGGCAAAACTCGTGTAAGCGTGCCATTTTCTAGGGATTGGTGCGTCATCCAGTAGGGCAATATTGCCACCCCGCACCCCGCTAATGCCATGTCTAAAATCATCTCGGCATTGTCACAATTAAAGCGACCAGACACCGCAACATGCATGGGCAGATGAGTCTCTGAGGTGTCGATAAAAGACCAAGTCGTGGTGTTGTTATTGGCAGAATAAATTAGACAGTTGTGCTGCTTGAGCGCATTGGGGTGATCAGGTTGACCATGTTGGCGTAAATAATCTTTACTAGCCACCAAACACTGCTGGCTAGTACACAAATGCGTGGCAATCATCGCACTATCCTCAAACTGTCCTGCACGGATAGCAATATCTATACCTTCGGCAATTAAGTCACTGCGGTGATTACTGAGCATTAGGTCTAAATGAATATCTGGATAACGCACCATAAACTGCTGTAACAGTGGGGAGAGCACAGATTTAGCAAAATCAACCGCTGTTGTGATGCGGAGCACGCCGCGAGGGGTGTCAACTTGGCAACGAGCAATAGTTTCCGCTTCATCCACTGCCTCTAATATCGCAAGAGAGCGTTGATAGTAATCACTACCAGCCTCAGTCAGGGATTGTTCTCGACTGCTGCGCCGGAGTAACTTTACCCCAAGTAGCGCCTCAAGCGCCGCAATGCGCTTGCTGATAGTGGCTTGCGTGGTAGAAAACTCGTGAGCCACTGCTGAAAAACTAGCCGTCTCGGCAACTCGAACAAAGGCGCGCATGGCATTTAGCTGATCCATCAGATCTATCTCATTTCAAATAAGAGCAATATTATATTCCTGATTGGAATATTAGTCATTCAATTTAGATTGTTGTATTCCTTAAAAAATTACGTAAGCTGAACCCCATTACTAGAGCGAATAGTGCTACAGAGATCAAAATACACGAATAGAGAAATAGAGAAATAGAGAATGGGAAAACTAATAGAAGGCAAGTGGCACACTGACGATGAAATTATTGCCTATGAGAAAGCACAATACAAAGAATCAAACGGTCGTTTTCAGCGTGGCACGGCACAATTTCGCAATTGGATAACCGCAGATGGCACAGCTGGGCTTAGTGGGGACGCTGGCTTTACAGCTGAGGCTGGCAGATACCATCTGTACGCGGCACTAAACTGCCCTTGGGCGCATAGAACCATGCTGTATCGTAATCTTAAAAAATTGCAAAATGTCATCCCTATGTCACTAGTAACCCCCTTGCGCACAAACCAAGGTTGGGTGTTTGACAGTGCAGACCCTAAGTTTACCGATGATCTCTACAGCTTCTCAGCCTTACACCAACTTTATTCAATGGCCAGTAATGACTATACCGGTAGAGTGACTGTACCGGTATTATGGGACAAAAAGCAGCAAACCGTGGTTAGCAGTGAGTCCGCAGAAATCATCCGCATGTTCAACAAAGCGTTTAATAAGATAACTGGAGATCAGCAAGACTTTTATCCCGATCATCTAGCCACTGAGATAGACGCCTTAAACGAGGAAATCTATAACAATCTAAACAACGGTGTCTACAAGACAGGTTTTGCCAGAACTCAAGAAGCCTATGACGAGTCGATATACAAAGTTTTTGAAACGCTAGATAAACTAGAGCAGCGTTTAGAAAGCAATCGATACCTGCTAGGAGAGAACCCTACCGAGGCAGACTGGCGCTTACTGCCAACACTGGTGCGCTTTGATGTCGGTTACTACACTGCCTTTAAATGCAACATCAAAGCGCTGAGAGATTACAAAAACCTATCCCGTTACTTGGCTGATTTATACGTGATAGAAGGCGTTGCAGAAACTGTGAATTTTGATGTCTATAGACGTGGCTATAACAGCAAAAGCTCAGTACGAAACCCACACGGAATTATGCCAATAGGGCTAGCACCAGTATTGTAAATAGAGTGAAAACTCAGCATCTGAGAGAATAAACCAAATGCACACATTTACCTTAAACAATATGGACACAAAAGAATCTGGGCAATTAAAACCGCCTAAGAATGTCTCTGCGCTAGTCAATAAAGAACACTTTCTTGACAGCGAATACCAGAGCGGCACTGCTCGAGTCACAAGCACGACTTGAGCCAACCAGCTGGGAAAACTTAGCTAAGCAAACACGGCAAACTTAAGAAGTGCATATCATTTAAGAGTTTATAGCTGTAAGTGGCTAGTAGAAAATTTAGGCTATGAGTATAGTGAACGAGAAAAAGGCTCACCTCGTTCAAGTGCAATGAGCCAAAACAAAAACACTATAATACTGACAGAGCTGGTGAGAAGGGCATTACAAAGTTTGTGAAAACAAAATATAATGCCCCAAATTTTAAGGAAA
>CAKMZF010000120.1 GCA_929200405.1 uncultured Gammaproteobacteria bacterium
ACGGTGATGGTTCTAAAGAAAAACAGGCTAATAATCAAAGCATAGGCAACGGCAACCGCCGAGGCTTCGGTTGGCGTGCAAACGCCAGAGAGAATGCCACCGAGAATAATAACCGGTGCAAGCAAAGGAGGTATAGCGCGAATGGTTGCTTTGCCACGCTCAGCCCATGTTGCTTTGCGCCCTGCGGTTGGCAGGTTATGACGCTTTGCCATCAGAGTGGTGACTAGCATCAGTCCCAAACCAACTAAAATACCGGGAACAATGCCAGCTGCGAACATGCCAGCTACGGAGACTTCCATGGTGTAGGCATAGATAATCATAATGCCGGAGGGTGGGATGATGGGGCCAATCACTGAGGAAGCAGCGGTAATCGCTGCTGAAAATTTTCGAGTGTAACCATTTTTTTCCATTGCTGGAATGAGCATGGAGCCTAAGGCAGAGGTGTCTGCTACAGCTGAGCCAGAGAGGCCCGCAAACAGCATAGATGCCAATACATTTACATGTGCCAACCCGCCACGGACATGACCGATAAGCTTTTGGCTAAAGTCAATTAGGCGGTGGGTAATACCACCTGAATTCATTAGCTCTCCAGCTAGCATAAAAAACGGGATAGCCATGAGAGGCATAGAGTCCATACCATTGTAGATATTGCGAAACAGCAGTGGAATGTCGCGTTCCATATCGTTGAAATAGATCATGCTGCCCGGTGCCAGTAACATGGCAAAAAAGACCGGCATGCTGCATAAAATAAGTGCTACAAAAAGGGGTAAAAATAGCGCTAACATTTTATTGCTCCTCTTGTGTCTGCATGACTGATGGAACGGCAGGCTCAGGGAAGTTTTCTGCCTTACCAAAGGCTTGTCCAAACTCTCGGATGAGCATTTCGATATTGATTAGCAGCATGCCGCCAAAGCAGACAGGCATGGCAAGGTATATCCATGCGCGTTTTAGTTTTTGAGTGGCATCCCACGGTAGGCGTAGCGTAGAAGTGCTACTGCGAAAACCGCGGTAGAAGAAATCAATTGCCAAATTTAGTAATTTATATAGCACTGCAGTGGCACAGAGCAGCAGCAAAAAAACCAGAATGGTTCGGAAGATAAAAGGTAGTCGATCTTTAAGCATATCGATTGAGACAAAGCCACTGTAGCGATACGCGGTTGGTGCGGCAAAGGCGACCATCCAGATCATTAACGCTCGGGCAGCTTCTTCTGGCCAAGGCAGGGCATTATCAAGCCAGTAGCGATAAAATACCTGCAGCAAGATGATGATAGTCATTAATGCCACACAGACCCAAGCGAGCTGTCTTCCGATCGCAAGCAGCGTTGAGTTGATTAAGCAGAGCGCTTTATGCAAAGCTTGTAAGCCATTCATCTGATCTCCTGTTTAGCACTTCTGGTACTTTACTTATGTCGCTAAAGTTTATTGTTTAGCGATTATATTTATTATTTTGAAGCAAAACGATTGTATGGTGAATTTTGCTATCGTTAAAGTTATTTTAGTTTTTTCCTCATTTTAGCGGCAGCTTTGCAGCGAGCCGAATTGGCTGCGCTCAAAAATAAGTCCGGGGTTGAGTTTTTTTGCATTAAAGAACTCAACCTTCCCCAATAAAATATCGTGATCACCAGCATTAATCACTTGGTAGCGCTGGCAATCAAACCACGCTACACAATCTTTTATAATCGCTCTACCACTGGGTGCTCGTTCTATTTCGGTACTAGAAAAGCGTTCATTTTGGGTGCCACTGGCAAATTTGTAGGCCAAATCTTTTTGCGATAAATTCAGCACACTAACGGTATAGCCTTGGCTAGTAAGAGGCATATCTGTACCAATGAAGGCATTTCTTGATTTTATCGTTTTTTGTATGCTCCAAAGTACTAACGCGGGGTCTAGCGAAACCGTGTTGAAAGAGGAACAGGTCATGCCAATATCTTGGTCTTGATAGCGCGTGGTAATAATCGTGACGCCTGTTGCAAAACAGCTAAGGGCATCACGAAAGTGCGACTGATTTTGCACTTCGGCTTTAATCATGCGACTTCTTCACCTGCCGCAGCGGTCCATATTTCAAACCATGTTTCGCGATCGATATTGATATCTAAGGCTTTTGAAACTTTGGCAATACGATCAATATTATTGGTGCCGACAATTGGCAGAATAGTCGCGGGGTGGTTAAGTAACCATCCCAGAGCAATATGATCTATGCCGCAATCATGCTGCTCAGCAAGCTTGTTGAGCAAAGGTTTTACGCGACTAACAGCGCTGCCGTCAGCAGTGCTTTGATCGCTAAATAACTGACCACCAGCTAGCGGTGACCATGCCATTGGACGCAGGCCATTTTGCTGTAAATATGCTAGCGAACCGTCGTGGAAGGCATTGTGATTGAGCAGACTCATTTCAATTTGGTTAGTCACTAGTGGATGTGACATATGGGCTTGCAATAGCGCAAAATCATCTGGCATAAAGTTTGAGACACCGACAGCTTTTGTTTTACCGCTATCAATAATCGCGTCTAAGGCACGACCAGTTTCCTCGGCATTCATAAATGGGTCTGGGCGATGAATTAATAGCAGATCAAGATGGTCAGTATGTAAATTGCGAAGACTGTTTTCAATAGAGTGATTAATATGCGCCGCGGAGGTGTCATAGTATTTCACGCGGCGCTCAGGATATTGGTCTGAAATTAGCATGATGCCACATTTGCTGATCAACTCCATCTCATCGCGCAGTGATGGTGATTCCCTAAGCAGTTGTCCAAACACGGCTTCACAGCGATAGTCACCATAGATATCGGCATGATCAAAACTGCTAATGCCCTGCGCCAGACAAGCATCAACTTTGTTGTGAACATTGGCAACAGAGGTGTCTGCATCATCGGCCAAGCGCCAAGCGCCATAAACGAGTCGGCTTAGTTGTAAGCTCTTTGGGTTGTTAGGTTGTAAAGGCGTTTTTAATGTCATTGAAATACTCAAATTTTAGATAAGGATTAAAGTCTTTTACCAGCTGCCAAAGGTGTGTCAGGTGCAGAGGTAGGGACACGATTATATACTTCTGGAAGCGAGCATGTTTGTAACTGAGATAGCACTTTTTCACCGACAATTTTGCATTCATCTAGATGCGGATAGCCTGAAAAAATAAAACTGCGCATACCCATTTTTTGATAGCGCTCAATTTTTGATAATACTTGGTCAACACTGCCCACTAGTGCAGCACCGCAGCCAGATCGTGCTTCACCGATTCGAGTCCACAGATGCGGCTCTGAAAACCCTTCATCATCTGCCAGTTTCCGTTGCTCAGCTTGAAAGGAAACGCCTAAACTCTTGGCATCTAAAGATCGGTTGCGTATTTCCTCGCCTTTTGCTTCATCTAGCTTTGCCATGATTTCATTGGCATATTCCTTGGCCTCAGCTTCAGTGTCACGAACCACCATGTGCACTCTCAAACCATAGTCTAGCTTTCGGTTATGTTCAGCTGCTTTATTGGCTACTGCTTTCATTCTTTCGGCAAGATTTTCTTCATTTTCTGGCCACATGAGATAAACATCACAAAACTCCGCGCATAATGCGACAGCAGCAGGAGAGTAGCCGCCAAAATATAGCAGAGGGCCGCCGTTTTGCTGATAGGGTTTGACTGGGCGAGTGGTTAGCCCAGAGAGTTGGTAACACTGACCTTGATAATTGATTTCCTCTTGAGTCCAAGCCTGTCTGAGTATCTCGACTACTTCTTTTGAGCGTTGATAGCGATATTCACTACTCTCTTGCAGACCGGGCATATCTGAGGAGATAATATTTAAAGTGAGGCGCCCTTTAAGAATATGATCTAAAGTGGCGACAGTGCGTGCCAACATTGGTGGATGCACCTCGCCACAGCGAATTGCCGCGAGTAAATTGATGTTGTTGGTAAGCGGTGCCATCGCGGAGGCGAAGGTGAGCGTGTCTTGTCCCGCTTGATAGGAAGAAGGGCAAAGAATATTGCGGAAACCAGCTTCATCTGCTGCTTTGACAATAGCGCTGGTGTTTTCCCAGCTGCTTCGGTAAGCATCATCGTGTTGACCTAGGTAGCGAAAGTCTTCGTTGCAAAGCGGTGCAAACCAAGAGATCTCAGCTTGTTGTAAATCGGGGCTTTGAATTTCTACAGTCGTATTGGTCATTATTTACTCTTACGGTTTAGGTAGTATTTTTGGATAATTCAGAAACTATGCCAGAGAGAAAAACATAAATCAATAGTATATGAATTTATTTGCTGATATGATTAAAAAATGTCTGGAACGCTAAAAAAATCTTCAACACTCGTGCCTGTTGCTACCGGTGGCGGGCATAAAAAGTTGCCGATATATATTCAAATCAAAGAGTTGTTGCTGAGAGAGATTGGCGCAGGGCGTTGGGTAAAAGGAGAGCGCTTGCCTACTGAGGCAGAGCTTGCCAAGCAATTGAATGTGGCAGTAGGGACGTTGCGAAAAGCATTGCAAGCATTGGAAACTGCTGGGGTTTTGGAACGTCGGCAGGGATCTGGAACCTATATTGCAAAGGCAAAAAAAGGTGAGGCGATTTATCACTTTTTTAGATTAGAGAAAAAGCACAATATCGATCACAGTGGTGTGCCGACTGCTATGCTGATATCGGTTGAGAATATTCCCCTTTGTGCTGAGCGTGAAGCAGCCGTGTTAGCAGCACTGGGGTTGACCACAGCTGATAACTGCTGGCGGTTTCGTCGGGTGCGTTATTTGGATGAAGAAGCTGTTTGCGTGGAAGAAATTTTTTTACCTCAGTCAAGA
This sequence comes from uncultured Gammaproteobacteria bacterium, assembly GCA_929200405.1. Lineage (GTDB taxonomy): Bacteria > Pseudomonadota > Gammaproteobacteria > Cardiobacteriales > CAKMZF01 > CAKMZF01. The sequence continues at coordinate 4,769 of CAKMZF010000120.1, forward strand.
GCGAGGGGTGTAGATATCACTATCAATGCTATTTCTGAATCACTGTACTTGTTTTATCGCCAACAGCTGGGTTTTTGGGTGGCAAATGTCAGTGATAGGATATCGGTCGCATCGCTCCCAGACTGGGGGCGTTCAGCACTAGGAATATCAGAGGTGGAGGGTTCGGAAATTACAATAAATCGACAAGCGAGCGATTATGGTTTTGTAGAGCGCACAGCCTATGATCAATTTAATGATGTCTGTGAGTTTTCATGGACATGGTTTGATCCAGAAAAGGCAATATATCAAGCACGTTGGAATTAGATTAGACATTAACTCAATTAGATTAAGATGAAAGGAATAAGATGACAGAAGCATTGCGCTATGGTTTTTTAGGTTGCGGTATGATGGGGCAGGAGCATTTGCGTAATTTGCATTTAATTCCTGGCTCTGAAGTTGTGGCAATTGTTGAGACAGATGATGAAATGTGGCAAAAAGCCAGCGTTTTGGCACCCAAAGCTGAGCGAGTTGCATCACTTGAAGCGTTGCTCGACGGTTATGCAGATCAAATAGATGCGCTGATTATTACCACGCCGAATTATCAGCATGCCGAGCAGTTACAGTATATCGCTGCAAATAGCTCGGTTTCCATACTAACAGAGAAGCCAATATGCACTGAGTTACATCAAGTGAAAATTTTGCAAAATGTGTTAGAAAAGCATCCGGCACCGGTTTGGGTGGGTATGGAGTATCGCTATATGCCTCCAATAGCTGAGTTGCTTAGCAGATGTCATGCAGGTGATTTAGGTGCGCTAAAGTTACTGGCAATACGCGAGCATCGGTTTCCATTTTTGACCAAGGTTGGGGATTGGAATCGTTTTAATAAAAACACTGGCGGCACTTTAGTTGAAAAGTGCTGTCATTTCTTTGATTTAATGCGATTGATAGTGCAAAGCGATGCTACGCGAGTCTATGCCAGTGGTGGGGTAGATGTGAATCATCGGGATGAGAAGTATGGTGGCCAGACTCCAGATATTTTGGATAATGCGTTGGTGATTGTTGATTTCGAAAATGGTAAGCGCGCCATGCTTGAGCTGTGTATGTTTGCTGAAGGCTCCAGATTTCAGGAGCAAATATCTGTAGTTGGTGATAAGGCCAAGCTAGAGTGCAGTGTTCCTGGTCCTACGAGATTTTGGCAGCAGGAGTTTCAAGGTGAGGCACCTACTGCCGAGCTTTTACTTAGCTGGCGAGATGGGCATAGAGTGCCAGAGCAGCTATCAGTGTCAGTTGATCCTGAGTTGCTAGAAGCTGGCGATCATAATGGCTCTACTTATTATCAGCATGTGAAGTTTAGAGATGCCGTGCTCTCCGGTAAGTCGCCTGAGGTCAGTGTGATGGATGGTTTGAAGGCGGTGGTGATTGGCATGGCGGCTCAGGAATCTATAACCACAGGCAAAGCGATGACTATCACTGAGTCAGGGTATTCTTTCGAGAGTTAGCAGCAGATAGGGTTGGCTAGTCTGACATAGAAATATAGTTAGGTTGTAAGGCAATGCGTTGCAACCACGTCTGTATTGCCGGATATTGGCTTAGCTCAAAGCCCCCTTCATCAGCAACATGAGTGTATCCGTAAAGCGAGATATCTGCTGTGGTCATTTTGTCGCCAGTTAAAAAAGGCGTTTGCTGTAACTGTGCTTCCATGGTTGCTAATGCTTTATTTCCCCCAATCTGCTTTGCTTCGTATTCGTCTCGACGGTTGTTGGGTAAGCCAAGATATTTGGCGATGAAACGTGCAACTGCGATGTTGGGTTCATGGCTATATTGTTCAAAGAATTGCCATTGCTCTACTTTGGCGATTTCATAATTATCGGTGGGCATCAGAGCACTGTTTCGGGCAAGATAATTTACCATCGCGTTCGATTCAGTTAGCGACTTATCGCCAGCGGCATCTATCTCCATAAATGGTATTTTTCCACTGGGGTTTTTTGCCAAGAACTCAGGTGCTCTGTTCTCTCTGGTTAATATATCAATAGTTATCCATTCATAGGGGATATCTAACAGGGCACATGTTAGTGCCGTTTTGTAGCAGTTACCTGATTGCATATAGCCATATATTTTTATCATAATTTTCCTATATTTCTCTGTTTTAAACGTTAAATTTTGGGGCCTATTATTAACTTCGAACCATCACTGAATCGGGAGAAACGAAAGCGCTGCATATCATGTATGGGGTTTTTGTGTTGTAATTGATCTGCCAGTATTCGGCCCATTGCAGGCCCTATACCAAAGCCATGACCACTGAAGCCGGTTGCCAGCCATAAGCCATTATAATTTGGCACTTTGTCAACAATCGGCACGGCATCTGGAGTGGCATCGATCATGCCAGCCCAGATGTCATTTATCTTCACCTCAGCAAGTTCGGGAAAGCGCTCTACTAGACGTTGTAGCATCGTCTCTTTGGCACCTTCTTCTGGCGTGGGTTCCAATATCCGTGTTATTTCAAAGGGGCTTATATCTGCCGCGCTCCATGATTTAGCGGTGCTTATATTGCTCGGAAATCCTTTTGGAGTGCCGATTTTTAGCTGCATATGTTTCCATGAAGAGGTAAGTACGGGTAGGAATTTAAAGCAATGTCGCCATGAGTCAGTGCCGATATAATGCGTCTGACGATCGCTCAGTGAGAGCGTATAACCGCCATCTTGTCTTCTGCGTATAGCCAACTCTGCATCAACAGCATTCCCCGTATAGACATCGGTACAAGGAGTAGTCTGAGCAACGGTAGATCGGACTGTAAGCTGCGGTATTTTTATACCCATATTCTGCAAGAATAAGCTGGACCAAGCACCGCCACATAGCAACACTTGACTGCATTTTACGGTGCCCTGCTCAGTGTGGACGGCAGTGATCTGACTGTTGCTGTGTTCAAGCCCACGCACCGCGCAGTTTTCAATAATTTCAGCACCAGATTCCACCGCAGCATAGGCCATAGTCGGTATTGCCTGCCAAGGCTCGGCTCTCGCATCACTAGGCGTTAGCATGCCGCCGTGCCATTTTTTGGCAGCACTGGGCATGTGCTCGCTTATGCCTTTGGTACTTAGTAGAACCGTGTCAATGCCATAGGCTTTGGCATTGTTATACCATTGTTCAAACTCTGCCATTTCAGCGGCATTTTCTGCTTGATACATGATACCTTGCTGCGAGAAACCTAGCCCATCACCGTAAGTGTTTGACCATTGCTGCCAGATTTTCATCGACTCCATCATTATCGGTAATTCGGCAAGATCTCTGCCTTGCTGACGCACCCAACCCCAGTTTCTACTGGACTGCTCGCCTGCGATACGGCCTTTTTCACATAATAAGACTTGCAAGCCAGATTGCGCCAAAAACCAAGCGGTTGATACACCGATGACACCGCCGCCGATAATGACAATATCTACTTCGCTTGGCAATATTGCTTGATGTGTGATTGGTGTATTGATCGTTATGCGATACGGCTGTACTGACATAGAATTTCTTAGATAACATGAGTTTTAACAGTAAAACTCTAAATTCTATTTGTGCAAAATGCAAGAAAAACACTAAAAGTTTGCCTCTTCTTGACTTGTTTTACTTTCTTCCGTTTTGCAAGAGAAAGAATTCTCTTA
>CAKMZF010000121.1 GCA_929200405.1 uncultured Gammaproteobacteria bacterium
ACATCATGCCGCCCATACCACCCATACCGCCCATGCCGCCCATATCAGGCATGCCGCCTGCTGGTGCGCCAGCTGGTGCTGGCTTCTCTGCTACCATACACTCTGTAGTGATAAGTAGTGAGGCAACTGATGCTGCGTTTTGCAATGCTGAACGCGTTACTTTCGCTGGATCCAGGATACCCATTTCGATCATGTCACCAAAGTCTTCTGTGAACGCGTTGTAGCCGTAGTTACCAGAACCTGACTTAACTGCATCTACAATGACGTCTGGAGATACATGACCCATGTTAGCAACGATTTGACGTAATGGCTCTTCCATTGCGCGTAGTGCGATCTGAATACCACGTGTTTGATCGTCGTTGTCACCTACTTGCTCACCGATTTGCTGTAGTACACGAATCAACGCAACACCACCACCAGCTACTACGCCTTCTTCTACCGCAGCGCGAGTTGCGTGTAGTGCATCTTCTACGCGTGCTTTCTTCTCTTTCATCTCGACTTCTGTTGCTGCACCAACTTTGATTACTGCAACACCGCCAGCTAGCTTAGCAACACGCTCTTGTAGCTTTTCACGGTCGTAGTCTGATGTAGTTGTTTCGATTTGAACACGGATTTGATCAACACGCGCTTTAATCTCTGTGCTTTCACCGGCGCCGTTAACAATGGTTGTGTTTTCTTTGTCGATAATGACACGCTGTGCTGTTCCTAGCTCTTCTAGAGTTGTTTTCTCTAAGCTTAGGCCTACTTCTTCAGAGATGACTTGACCACCAGTTAGTACAGCGATGTCTTGTAGCATTGCTTTACGACGATCACCAAAACCCGGTGCTTTTACAGCAGCAACTTTTACAATACCACGTAGTGAATTCACGACTAGGGTTGCTAGCGCTTCGCCTTCTACATCTTCTGCGATGATTAGTAGTGGCTTGCTTGCTTTTGCAACAGCTTCTAGGATGGTTAGTAGATCACGGATGTTTGAGATTTTCTTATCAAAGATCAAAATGAACGGATCTTCAAGCTCTGCTTGCATGGTGTCTTGGTTGGTTACGAAGTATGGTGATAGGTAACCACGGTCGAACTGCATACCTTCTACTACGTCTAGCTCATTGGCTAGTGATTTGCCTTCTTCTACTGTAATTACGCCATCTTTGCCTACTTTTTCCATTGCGTCTGCAATGATTTGGCCAACTTCCACGTCTGAGTTTGCAGAGATTGTACCAACTTGCGCGATTGCTTTGGCATCATTACAAGGGGTAGACATTTCACGTAGTGCATCGATAGAGACACCTACTGCTTTCTCAATTCCACGCTTAAGGTCCATTGGGTTCATACCAGCAGCAACGGCTTTCATGCCTTCACGAACGATTGCTTGTGCTAGTACTGTTGCTGTTGTTGTTCCGTCACCAGCGATATCAGAAGTCTTTGAAGAGACTTCTTTTACCATCTGTGCGCCCATGTTCTCAAACTTGTCTTCTAGTTCGATTTCTTTAGCAACTGATACACCGTCTTTAGTCACTGTAGGAGCGCCAAATGACTTATCTAAAATTACGTTACGACCTTTAGGGCCTAGGGTTACTTTTACAGCGTTAGCTAGTGTATTTAGACCACGAACCATTTTATCACGTGCGTCATCACCAAATCTGACTTCTTTTGCTGACATGTTATATTCCTCTTGAAATAAATTTCTTAATTTTGTTAGCCACGAATTGCTTTATGTGGCTGATACGTTTTGTAACTTAAAGTGGCTTAGCCTTCGATAACGGCGATGACTTCGTCTTCGCGCATCACGATTAGCTCTTCGCCTTCTACTTTAACTTCAGTGCCGGAGTACTTACCAAAAAGCACTGTATCACCAGCTTTTACAGCTAGCTCACGCACACTACCATTGTCTAAAACTTTTCCGTTGCCTACTGCAACGACTTCACCACGTGATGGTTTTTCTGCTGCTGAGTCTGGAATCACGATGCCGCCAGCTGATGTGGTTTCGCTTTCAAGACGCTTAATGATCACGCGATCATGCAATGGACGCAAGTTCATAGTATTCTCCTAAAATTACAGGGTTAAATGTGTTAATATAGAGTAGCGTGTTTTAGCACTCTATCTCTGAGAGTGCTAATTATTGGGTTTGAAACCTCAAAGTCAAGGGTGCGGAATAATTTTTTTTAATCTTTGCGCTGCATCTATTCATCCCTCATAACCCTATATAGTAGAGAATAGCCTAAATAACACTCATACTATCTCGGTATTACGATTAAAGTCATTTTCTTTCTTGATAACAAAATGATGACCAAAAAGTTTCCCTGTCGGTATTGTTATTTGCATTGATCGCCACGAAATAGTTCTATATGAAATTTATATAGAACTACTGAAATGGCTATTCAGTTATTAGTTACCGAATACATTTTCGGCACCTACCTATCAAATAAATATTTATTTAGAGATTTACTACTGTGTTTTATTCTCGTTTGCTTTTACCAAAACGCGCCTTCAGTTTTCTAGTTAGCGGTATCCGTCGCCCGTTTAGTGTCTTTGGTTTATCCTTGTCACTTATATATCTATTGATGAGTCAGGCGCTCTTGCAAGCAAACAGCTATGCTCAGGACATCCCGCTACCCAAAGATGCTTTTAAAGTCACCTTGACTAATCCTACAGCAGGAGAGATTACTCTGGATTGGTTAATTATGGAGGACACTTACCTCTATCAGTCGGCTTTTACGGCAACTACTACTGCCGCGTCTGTCAGATTCCTGTCTCTAAATACCGAAAACGGCGAATTAAAAGACGATCCCAACTTTGGCAAAGTTACAGTGCATTATCAACAGGCGCACAGCAAACTCTATTACCAATATACAGGTGAACAACCAATAACAATCCCCATAGAGGTGACCAGTCAGGGTTGTCACGACATTGGTATTTGCTATCCGCCACAGCGTGAGACCCATAAGTTACAGATTCTACCCACGAGCGCAGAGACGGCAGATAAAAGCACATTGATCAAGTCTACTAATTCTGTAGATTCTGCTGCTAATAATGACTCGCTGTTTTTAGACAACCTACTTGGTTCTGCTAACAATAACACTGCTATGAGTAATGATGTATTTGGCGATCAATCCGCTCAAGGCGTTATCGCACCAGACAAAGCCTTTAAGGCCGATTTATTGATAACAGGCGATACGTTATTTGCGCAATTTACTATAGATAATTGCTGCTATATTTATCAGGATAAGCTATCAATTTCCACTGAAAATAACGAGATTGTTATTGGCCAATCAGATTTTCCGCCAGCAATTGATCACGAAGACAATAACTTTGGCAAGGTTAAAATTTACAATGAAAATTTTGGTTTTGAAACACCTTTTCACAATCCCAATCCTAATCGCCCTATTACATTTACCCTACATTACCAAGGCTGTGCTAAACAAGGCATTTGCTACCCTCCAGACTCACGCCAGTTCACTATTGATCTGCCAACTGGCAATTTGAATCCTAATGCAAATACTAACAATACCACCTCAGGCAAGTCGCAGACTGGAAATATTGACAATAACACTGGCAGCAACCAAACAGCGGCTACCGTTGCGAATGATCAAGATCGAATTGCCAAGAAGTTATTAACCGATGGTTACAATGCGCTAATTTGGTTTTTCTTTGCTGGTGTATTGCTCTCATTAACGCCATGCATTTTTCCGATGATTCCAATCTTATCTGGCATTATTGTGGGTCAAGGTACTGAAATCTCAAAATGGCGAGCCTTTGCCATGTCGTTCTGTTACGTAATAGGCATGGCCATTACCTATACCTTGGCTGGCGTAGTTGCTGGTCTGTTAGGAGCAAATTTACAAATCGCCTTTCAAAACCCATGGGTGTTAGCCACATTTGCTGGCATATTCGTGCTTTTTGCATTGGCTATGTTTGATATTTTTAACCTGCAAGTGCCCAGCGCCATGCAGACCAAAATCAATAATGTCTCGCAAAAGTTAGGTGGCAACCTCTTTAGTGTGTTTCTGATGGGAGCATTATCAGCACTAATTGTTGGCCCCTGTGTGGCGCCACCATTAGCTGGAGCCTTGAGCGTTATCGCTAGCACCGGAGATCCAATGCTCGGCGGTGCTGCTTTGTTTGCTTTAAGTATTGGCATGGGGCTGCCGCTATTGTTGGTCGGCACCTCCGCTGGCGCATTGCTACCCAAAGCTGGTGCCTGGATGGAAGCTGTCAAAATATTCTTTGGTTTACTTATGTTGGGGGTTGCAATCATCCTAATAGAGCGCGTTATCAGCGGCTCAACCACACTTCTACTATGGGGTGGACTGTTTATATTAACCGCTGTTTTCTGCGGTGCTTTTGAACAGTTACCCAAACCCGCCAGCACAATACAGGTCATTTTCAAATCGCTAGGGCTTATCGCTGCAATGATTGGCGCCTTGCAAATCATTGGCAGCGCTATGGGCAATGATGACATTTATCACCCCCTTGAGAGCCATGAAGCAAATCAGAAAGTCAGCGGTACTGCTATCAAGCAAAATCAATTGGATTTTATCACTATCACCAGTCCTGAGCAGTTCGCACAGGTTATAACGGCTAATAAAGGCAAGAAAATACTGTTAGATTTTTATGCTGACTGGTGTACCTATTGCAAGGACTATGAGAAATACACTTTCACAGATCCCGCTGTACAAGCTGAGCTGCAAGACTTTGTTTTGGTCAAAGCAGATATCACCAAAAATGATGCTGGCAATAAAGCCCTGCTTAGCCAGTACCAAATTATTGCTCCTCCAGCGATTTTATTTTTTGATGCCGAGGGCAAAGAGCTGCGCAACTATCGTCTCTTTACTTATCAACCCGCTGATGATTTTCTAAAACATATACAGCAATTCAACTAATAGACAGCGGCATGGTTTCTGAAACACTTCAACCTTAAGGATTTTCAATCCAGCCACTTTCCCCAATATAGTTACTAAACTACTGGTAACTGTAGCTAAGTTGTCGCATAATAATCGCCTTTACCATGCGCAACTGAGCGTGAAATAGCGGCTATATAGCGATAACAATGGCGACACACAAACTTCTATTAATTAATGGTCCAAATTTAAATTTATTGGGCACACGAGAACCGCATAGATACGGCAAAGAAACGCTTGCCGATGTAGAAAGCAATTGTCTCAACACGGCAGCAGAGTTGGGCGCTGAACTCACCTGTTTTCAAAGCAATAGTGAAGGGGAAATTGTCGAGGCCATTCAGCAGGCGAAGCATGATCAAATAGGCATGATTATAATCAATGCAGGGGCTTACACGCATACCAGTATTGCGATACGAGATGCTCTACTGGGTGTAGCCGTGCCACTGATTGAAATTCACGTCTCCAATATTTATCAACGTGAAACGTTTAGACATCACAGCTATCTCTCTGACATTGCAGTGGGAATAATTGCCGGTTTGGGTACTCTTGGCTACGAGCACGCCATACGTAGTGCCGTCGCAACATTGGAAAAACAATAAGAATAGTAATACCATAGGCAATTACTAAGATTTTAATAATACAACACTGGGGTAAATTCAGTTATGGATATTCGTAAAATTAAACATTTGATAGATCTGCTAGAACAGTCTGGCATGGCTGAAATTGAAATAAAAGAAGGGGAAGAGTCTGTCCGCATTTCAAAAGGTAGTACTACGATCGCTGCTCCACAGGTCTACGCTGCAGCTCCCGCCCAACCTGCTCCAGTGGCTCCTGCACCTGTAGCAGCAGTTTCAAGCGCCCCAGCTCAACCATCTGTGGAAGCCGCTGCGCCAGTCGTAGACAATGCTAAGATTATCCGCTCACCGATGGTTGGTACTTTTTATCGCAGCAGCTCACCAGATGCCGCCCCATTTGCCGAAGTTGGCATGAATATCAACGTTGGCGATACCGTCTGCGTGATTGAAGCAATGAAAATGTTTAACCAAATAGAAGCTGAGATTTCTGGCACCATCAGTAAAATTTTGGTTGAAGACGGCCAACCTATCGAGTTTGACGAGCCACTCTTTGAATTAGCTTAAGGCAACCATTATGCTCAAGAAAGTACTTATCGCCAACCGAGGCGAAATAGCGCTGCGAATATTACGCGCTTGCAAAGAAATGGATATCAGCACCGTTGCTGTTTACTCAACGGTTGATCGAGATTTAAAGCACGTCTTATTGGCAGATGAGACTATCTGTATAGGCCCTGCACCCTCCCCTCAAAGTTATTTGAATATGCCAGCCATTATTGCAGCAGCAGAAGTCACTGGCGCAGATGCTATTCATCCCGGCTATGGCTTTTTATCTGAAAATGCCGACTTTGCTGAGATGGTAGAGACTTCAGGGTTTGCATTTATTGGCCCAAGAGCTGACAATATTCGACTCATGGGCGATAAAGTTACCGCAATTGAAGCCATGAAAAAAGCAGGTGTACCTTGCGTGCCCGGCTCTGACGGTCCATTAGACGATAATCCAGAAAATATACGAGCGATGGCTAAGAAAATTGGCTACCCCGTTATTATTAAAGCAGCTGGCGGCGGCGGTGGTCGTGGTATGCGCGTAGTTCACGATGAGAAGGAGATTGTCGATTCTGTTAATTTAACGAGGCAAGAAGCCGGATCATTTTTCGGTAACTCTATGGTATATATGGAGAAGTATCTACAGCACCCACGTCATGTAGAAATTCAAGTATTATCTGATACTCATGGTAACGCTATCTTTCTTGGTGAGCGAGACTGCTCAATGCAGCGCCGCAACCAGAAAGTAGTTGAGGAAGCGCCAGCACCCGGTATTACTGAAAAAGAACGTGCCAAAATTGGTAAAGTTTGCGTGCAAGCTTGTGATCGTATTGGTTATCGTGGCGCGGGTACTTTCGAGTTTCTTTATGAGAACGGCGAGTTTTATTTCATCGAAATGAATACCAGAATTCAAGTTGAGCATCCTGTAACGGAGCTTATTTCTGGCGTTGATTTGCTCAAAGAGCAACTTAGAATTGCCGCTGGCGAAGCATTATCTATACGTCAAAAAGACATCACGCTAACAGGCCATGCTATAGAGTGTCGTATTAATGCCGAAGATCCGAAGAATTTCATGCCCTCACCCGGACTGATTACGGCCTATCACCCACCTGGTGGCCCTGGGATTCGAGTCGACTCGCATATCTATAGTGGCTATAAAGTACCGCCTAGCTATGACTCTATGATCGCGAAGATTATCTCCTATGGAGAGACCCGAGAAGTTGCAATTAAACGCATGCTAAATGCACTAGATGAGACTGTGATTGAAGGTATAAAAACCAATATCGCCTTACAAGAAATCATTCTGAGTGACGATGGCTTTGTTAAAGGTGGTGAGGACATTCACTACTTAGAAGACCATATCATGAAAGAGTCATCTTAACTTCTTTTTTACACTCTACGTTTGCCTAACTACCTAACCAGAGACCACGATGAGAGATAGCGACATCCGTTGGCCCCAAATTGTCTTCAGAGCTTCCAGACCTTTAGATGCTGAATTGATAGAAACAGCGCTGGAAGCTGCTCACGCTTTAGCAATTACCATGACCGATGCTGCGGATGTACCTATTTACGAACCAGATGTCGGTGAGCATCCGCTCTGGCAGGACACATTAATTACCGGATTATTCGAACCGGAAACCGATTGGCAATCCGTTTTAGCAAATTTGCATCATAGCCTACCAGCTGCAGTTATTGAATCTGCAGAGCTGACAGAAATACCCGATCAAGACTGGATACGAGCATGGATGGATCAATTCAAACCCATGCAATTTGGTAACAATACTTGGATAGTACCTACACACTATCAACCGCCTGAACCTAATGCCGTTAATATAAGCTTAGATCCCGGCTTAGCATTTGGCACGGGGACACATCCCACCACTGCTATGTGCTTGCAATGGATTGACCAGCAAGCCCCTCTAACGAAAGACAGAGTACTGGACTATGGAACAGGTAGTGGAATTTTGGCTATTGCAGCTAGAAAGCATGGCGCAACTCTAGCAGATGCTGTTGATATTGATCCACAGGCACTCGTTGCAACTATAGAGAATGCCGAAAGGAATCAGATAGACAATATATCAATATTCTTACCCCAAGAGTTTACCAATACTACGCCCTATCCAATAGTTTTAGCTAACATCTTGGCAGGCCCATTAATTGAATTAGCCCCTTATCTTGCCAACCAAACGCAAATAGGCGGCTTTATTGTGTTGGCCGGGCTCAGAGAGGACCAACGACAACAGGTCTGGCAAGCCTATGCTGATTATTTTACGGATCCTGAATTTAAGAGTATCGATGGCTGGGTTCGCATTTCTGCCACTCGGGTTTAACACGAAGACTAACAGCT
>CAKMZF010000122.1 GCA_929200405.1 uncultured Gammaproteobacteria bacterium
TTTGTCGCTGTTGCAAGGCGAAATTTGTTTTCATGCGCAATATAAATGTTACATAGGTAAATTGCACCAAAACAATGCTGGAACAATTCCCCCATATAGTTATAATTGATTGTGATAAGGAGAACGAGTTAGCAAAATTTAGTAAAAGGATTTCATTTATCGTAAGAGCTTGATCTTAGCGATATCGACTTTGTTAATCACAATTATTAGGAGGTAATATGAAAAGACGTGATTTGTTAAAAAATTCAGCAACAGGGGCTGTAGCAGGTGTTGCATCGGCAGGGGCTATTTTGTCTGCACCAGCTGTCGCACGAGAGCGTATAGAAATAAATATGGTTTCTACTTGGCCTAAAGATTTTCCGGGTTTAGGAACGGGGGCGCAACGCTTTGCAAAGCGTCTATCAGGTATTAGCGATGGCAGAATACAAGTCAATTATTTTTCTGCTGGTGAGCGTGTAGGCGCATTTGATTCATTCGATGAGGTCGCCTCAGGAAATGCCCAGATGTATCATGGTGCTGAGTATTATTGGAAAGGAAAACACCCTGGTTTTGCCTATTTCACAACAGTTCCTTTTGGCTTAACTTACACAGAGATTAATGCTTGGATTCGCTTTGGTGGCGGTCAAGAGTTGTGGGACAAGCTAGCAGGTGAGTTCGGTGTTAAAGGATTAATGTGTGGTAACACTGGCGTGCAAATGGGAGGCTGGTTTCGCAAAGAAATGAATTCAGCGGATGATTTTAAAGGTCTTAAAATGCGTATGCCGGGCTTAGGTGGCGATGTTATTGCAAAAATGGGTGCATCACCAGTTTCATTACCAGGTGGGCAGATATATGAGAACTTAGTTTCTGGCGCAATTGATGCTACAGAGTGGGTAGGTCCTTGGAATGATGAAATTTTTAAATTCTACGAAGCGGCTAAGTTTTATTATTACCCAGGGATGCATGAGCCAGGTGCTATGCTTGCGGTTGGCACTAATAAGGCTTTCTGGGATGGGCTTTCTACCAGTGATCAGCTTTTGGTTGAAGCTGCGACGGCTATGGAAAATGATGTGATGATGTCAGAATATAATTGGAAAAATGGTGATGCATTGAACAGACTCATGTCTGAGCAAGGCGTTAAACTCCGTGAGTTCAGTGATGATATTTATGATGCATTTGGCGAAGCTTCAGAGGAAGTATTTGAGGATGTGCAAGATCACAGTCCTCTGGCCAAAGAAATACATGAGAGCTTTGTGAATGCTCGTTCAAAAGTTGGCGCTTGGGCTAAGATCTCTGACCAAGCTTATGTTTCTCAGCGGAACCGTGTACTAGGTCTATAGAATTATAAGACAATAGCTGTCTTTGTTTTTGGGAGGGTGGAGTCAATCAGCTCCATTCTCAGTTGTCGGATATTAATTTACCTTTCCGGAGTTTTCCTGTGAAATGGTCTTTTTTCACTAGATTATTAGGATATTGGCTAGTTGCGGCTGTTTTTCTTTTTCTGTTTACAAGATATCTTACCTTTTGGCTAGAGCTGCCTTCTATTGCTTCGGGCATAAAAAGCTTTTGGAATGAGAATAGTACGATAGCAGACTTATATCAAATTTTCGTAACTGTTGTTTTGTTGCTATTAGTTAGCCTTTGGGTTGGTCGTAGTAATCAGCAGTACAGTTTTATGGCAGACTCGCATCGCATTAATATGATATCAACGTATTTAGTGAGATTTGCTTTTTGGTCAGTGTTTCTGATAGGGCTTAGTGATGCATTTATTTCTTTTTTAAGAGTAGAGAACCTTCTAGATGACGTGATAGGTGAGTCCCTGTCACGCCAATTAAATCAACCCAGAGATAGAGGTTTATTGATTCACTATCCATTGATCAGTATCGCTGCAGTAATCGCCTTATTTACTCGTTCCCTTGGGTTTATTTGGTTGACTTTTTTGGTGGTTTTTGCAGAGTTTCTGATTGTACTATCGAGATTCATTTTTTCTTACGAACAAGCATTTATGGGAGATTTAGTTCGCTTCTGGTACGCAGCGCTATTTTTATTTGCCAGCGCTTACACGCTTTTAAAAGATGGACATGTTCGAGTTGACTTATTATTTGCGGGCTTTACTGAAAGAAGCAAGGCTTTAGTGAATGGCTTAGGGTCTTTATTTCTGGGTATTCCTGTCTGCTTTACCATTCTCTGGCTTGGCATGGGAACCAAGCAGAGCAGTTTGGTTGCGCCATTGCTGAACTTTGAGGTCAGTCAAAGTGGTTATGGGATGTATGTGAAATATTTAATGTCAGTGTTTTTGGTGGTATTTGCTGTCACCATGGCAATGCAGTTTATAGCTTACTATTTTGCCTGTCTCTCTAAGCTGAGCGGTGAATCTGCGGAGTCTCCATTTAGCGAAAGTGGGGCGCATTAATATGGAGCTTATATTTTTAGGCCTATTGGTTCTATTAATGATTCTAGCCCTAGTTATGGGCTTTCCTGTCGCTTTTGCGTTACCGGGTTCGGCGATTATTGCAATCGCAAGTGCTGCATTGTGTGGTTATTTTTTATTAGGAGATACGTCGGCATTCTTTGCCCAAGACGGCCCAGTGCAGTGGCTCACAGCAGGGGTGACCAACCAACGAAGTTTGTATTGGAATGTTGAGCGGGATACTCTAATTGCAATTCCTCTCTTCATTTTCATGGGAATTATGCTGCAACGCTCAAAAATAGCAGAAGATTTGTTGATAGCTATGGCGCAGCTGTTTGGGCCGATACCAGGTGGTTTAGGTATTTCCGTGGTTTTTGTTGGCGCTTTATTGGCTGCCACTACGGGTATAGTTGGCGCGACAGTAGTTGCTATGGGCATGATATCGCTACCAGCGATGATGCGGAATAATTACTCAAAGTCACTTGCTACTGGAACCATCTGCGCCTCTGGCACCCTCGGGCAAATTATCCCGCCCTCTATTGTGCTGATTATCTTGGCAGATCAGCTTTCTAGTGCTGCGGATCAAGCTAACACAACGCGTAAAGAAATCTATAAAGCGGCGACAGGCGAGTTTTCTATGCCAGCGCAGTTTGATGTGGTGTCAGCCAGTGCTGGTGATATGTTTATGGGGGCGATTATTCCCGGCGTTATTTTGGTTGGCATATATATGCTCTATATTCTAATTTTGGCTTGGTTTAAACCAAGTTTAGCGCCGACTGTTCCTCATGAAGGCGAGTATGATCGAGACTTTTTCAAGCAAATTTTATTGGCATTAATTCCCCCTTTAGCATTAATTTTCATAGTCTTAGGTTCTATCATCTTGGGGGTTGCGACCGTGAACCAGGCTGGATCCATTGGCGCGATTGGGGCAATAATAATGGCAGGGTATCGCCTGCCTAGTTCTAATAGATTTCGTTATTTACCAGCTGCACTGGCTATTGTGAGTATTATTGTTCTGGGCTATCTAACCCAAAACTATAATCTTAACATCCGTAATATCACTTCAGAGTCTCAATGGTTTGGTATAAAGGCAGCGCTTTCTGCTGTTGTGCTGCTGCTTGTTGCAGTGGGTTGGAGTGTTTATCGTACCTACTGTTGCAATAATACTTTGGTAGAAGTCATGGTGGAAACGGCTAAAACTACTTCAATGGTGTTTATTATTTTACTGGGCGCTGCCATGTTGACGACTGCTTTTAGAGGCTTTGGTGGTGAAGAGTTAGTTAAGCATGGTTTAACGACACTGCCTGGTGGTTTCTGGACGCAGTTTATAGTAGTGATGTTGGTTATTTTTTTATTGGGCTTCTTCTTAGACTTTATCGAAATCGCAGTAGTAGTTGTGCCAATAGTGGCCCCAATATTGTTGGCAAACCCTGAAGCCAATATTACTGCGGTATGGTTGGGGGTAATGATAGGGCTTAACATTCAGACATCCTTTCTAACGCCACCATTTGGTTTTGCACTTTTTTATTTAAGAGGTGTTGCAGACAAGGCTATTAAAACCTTAGATATCTATAAAGGAGTATCAGTTTTTATTGGATTACAATTATTGGGTCTAGGTATTGCCGGTACCTATCCAAGTCTTGTAAATTACTTGCCGAATCGTGCGCATCTGCTCTCTGAAACGGCGCCACCGCCGTTAAATCCGAAATTACAGAGCTGCTTAGAGGATTATAGTTTTGATGAGTATAAAGCCAATACAGCGCATTTGGATAAAGCCATAGCTGCTGCTAAAAGATTAGATTTAAATCTGCTTCCTGAAGCCGTGAAAGCGCAGCTGAAAAATAGTTTAGATAAAGCTGAGCAGGCACCAAAAAAGATAGCGACTTTACAAGTGGCACTGGCTGATTACCAAATGGCTGCTGATGTATTTAAACCTTATCATGTTGAAGTCCGAAGGTTAGAGCGAGATCAGCATCGACTAAGAAATGAAATAGAGCAGCTTGATAAGCATCGTCAAGATTTGCAATATACCGATGGGGACCAGTCTATAGCGATAGCTGATGTTGTGGCAAAGATTCAACAGGTTGAGGCTCAGATACAGCAGATAAGTGAACAACGGCCAGAGGGGTGGCAAGTACAAAAGGCGACATTTGATGAGGTCAGAGGCAAACTAAAGAAAGCACGTCGTGAGTATAACCAAACGGTTGATGAAAGTTATCAGGATCTGCAAGATGTTTATGGCTTATTAACAAGTGTCGAGCCATTAAAGACTCTGCAGCAGAGCTATGATAAGTTATTTCTAGCTCTTGATAAGCAGGATGTTATTGAAGTAATGACATTGATATCGGAGCAGGAGTCTGCTCTTAGTGGTATTACTGAGAGTGGTGATATTAAAAAGCCGCTAACAAAAGCGAGAAGGCTCTTAAAGAAAGATCAGTCCGCTGCAGCTATAGAGGAAGCTTTAGGGAAGGTTCTTGAGTCAGAAGGTCAGTATTTACAACAGTTAGAGTGGAGAGAGAAGGCAGCATTAGTATTACAGCAACCACTTGCTGACTATGACGCGGCGATTGCATCAACGATAGGGCTGCGACAACAACCTTCTTTAACTGAGACTCAGGCTAAACGAATAGCAGTTTGCAAATCTCATCATAGAGATATTTCGTTAAACTTTTAAGCTGGCAGCTGCCAAAATGTTTCTGGCAGTATTTTGTTAGATCTTTACACTCTTTCAGAAATTAAACCAAGTAGTTATGACTTCTGCCAGTTGTCTTTTAAGCTCACGGTTCTGTTAAACACAGGCTGAGAGGCAGTATGGTCTTTGCTGTCGGCAACGAAATAACCCATTCTCTCAAATTGTATTGGATCCGGTGCTAGCAAGTTCTCTGTTCCAGCCTCTATATAACCTGCGGTTTCGACAAGTGATAAAGGGTTTAAGTCCTCAGCAAAGGTGTCAGCCTTAGGGGTTGGGCTTTTAAACAATCGATCATATAGCCTAAAAGTTGCTTTAACAGCATGTCCGGCAGATAGCCAGTGAATGATACCAAGGCCTTTGAATTTCCGGCTGCGATCAGGGTCTATGCTGGCTTTAAGCTCAATGATATTGCCATCTCTATCTTTTATTACTTCGTCGCAGCGCATTATATAACTATAGCGGAGCTTTACTTCGGCACCGGGAGAGAGTCGTTTAAAGCCTTCTTGAGGCGTTTCTGCAAAATCAGATTTTTCAATCCAAATAGTATTGCCAAAACCGATTTCTCTTTGACCCATATCGAGTTTTGGGTGGCGCTTGGCTTGAAAAAATTCCACTCCATCGTAATTGGTGATTGTCACTTTTAAAGGTTCGGTAATGGCAAAAGCTCGGACTGCTTTGGAATCCATGGTATCTCTGACAGCCCCCTCCAGCACACTTAGTTCTATTTGATTGTGCTGTTTGGTAACGCCAATTCTATTGCAGAACTCTTTAATCGCTTCAGGCGGGTAGCCGAGTCTTCTCATACCTGCAAGTGTTGGCATCCGTGGGTCATCCCAGCCATTGACGTAGTTATCTGTGACCAGTAAATTCAATAATCTCTTGCTCATCATAGTGTAATCTAAGTTTGCCCGAGAAAATTCATACTGATGCGGGGTAGCTGTAGTGGTTACATTGTTGATAAACCAATTATATAAAGGTCGATGGTCCTCAAATTCAAGCGTGCATATTGAGTGCGTAACTCCTTCGATAGAGTCTGATAGTCCATGGGCAAAGTCGTATAATGGGTATATATGCCATGTATCTCCGGTGCGCTCATGCGGTACGTTCATTATCCGGTAGATCACGGGGTCACGCATGTTCATATTGGGTGATTGCATATCTATTTTAGCACGAAGCACGTGCTCGCCATCTGCAAATTCTCCACGGCGCATTCGCTCTAGCAGATCTAAATTTTCTGCGATATTACGGACTCTAAAGGGGCTTTCTATTCCAGGAGAGGTTAAATTTCCACGGTTTTTGCGCATAGTGTCACTGTCTTGACTGTCGACATAGGCAAGACCTTTGTTAATTAGTTCAATAGCCCAGTTATAGAGTTGCTGGTAATAATCAGAGGCATGACAAACGTCTCCGTGCCACTCGAACCCTAACCATTTGACGTCTTCGATGATTGCTTGCGCATATTCATCGCTTTCCTTTGAAGGGTTGGTATCATCTAATCGGAGCTGGCAGCGGCCGTTAAAATCTTCTGCCAAACCAAAATTTAGACACATAGATTTTGCATGACCAATATGTAGATAGCCGTTTGGTTCAGGAGGAAAACGGGTGACGACCGTTTCTACGGTTTTAGAATTAAGGTCTTTTTCAATAATTTGACGGATAAAGTTGGTTGGTTTGAATGTTGGTTCTGTCATAAGTGATTATTGTGATCCAGCTAGGAGTAGAGGAGGATTGATAAAATAATGGCGATATTATAACGGCTGTGTTAAAAAAAACAGCACTTCCGTAAAGCCAATGCTTAGATTTCCGTTAAGTTTACGCTATGCTGTGGTTTTTAAAAGACAGATTCAAGTTCAATGAAAAAGCAGATATTATTTACCGCGGACTTGGGCGAACATGAACCAGATATCAGTACTGGAAAACTACTTGTTGATGAGGAGATTATTCCATTAATTGATATGGCTAGTATTGCCTGCGGCGGCCATGCCGGTAATGCCGAAATAATGCAAAAAGCAGTGCTACTCGCGCAAACTAATAAGGTAGCCATTGGAGCACATCCCGGTTATCCAGATAAGGAAAATTTTGGTCGAGTGTCGATGAAAATATCTGCTCAAGATTTAAAACAGTCTATCCTTGAGCAGATACAGAGCTTGAAGAGGGTATGCACTAGCCAAAATGCTCAGCTGAGCTATGTCAAGCCACATGGCGCGCTGTATAATGACTCTGTCAATAATCAACAAATCCGGCAGGTATTGCTTGAGGTTGTCAAGGAATTTGAATTACCTCTAGTAACACTAGCAGGGCCTGCGAATATGCAGATGCAAGAAGACGCGAAAATACAGGGCGTTGAGGTGCTTTTAGAAGCGTTTGCCGATAGAAGATACTTAGATAATGGTGAGTTGTCGCCAAGGTCTACTGAGGGTGCAGTGCTTGTGTCACAAAGTGATGTGATAGGGCAGGCCGAGATGATTGTCAGTAATCAGCAGGTGTGTAGTGCCAGTGATTCGTTAATACCTATCGTGGCTGACTGTCTCTGTTTGCACGGTGATAACCCCAGTTCGCTATTGTTGGTTAAAGAGTTGCATAATGTATTGAAATAGATTGTAGGCGGCTCCTATGTTGAAAATTTACCCCGTTGGACCAGATGCTATCATGGTTCAGTTTGCTGGGGCTTTTGATGAAGCTATCGCAATGCAGGTTAATGAAGTTAGTCAGTGGTTGTCAGCAACACAGCCATATTGGTTGGTTGATATGGTTCCAAGCTATATAACTCTGCTGCTGTTCCATAAGAATATCGAGCAATCTCAATTGATTCGATATCTGAATATTGAAATAGCAGACCAAGTCAGTGCGAGACAAAAAAACGTTTCTGAGCAACAAAATAATGAATTTGCAAACGCTGACGGTTTTGTGAATAGGGTTATAAAAATACCGGTTTGTTATCATCCAGCATTAGCAGAGGATTTAGAGGCAACCGCAGAGCTGATTGGCATCACAGTTGATGGGTTGATTGCGTTGCATAGCGAGACTATCTATCGCGTATATGCTTTGGGGTTTCAACCAGGTTTTGCATTTTTAGGAACATTGCCTCAAGCACTCACTTTACCAAGGTTGGAAACGCCTAGAATGAAAGTACCAGCGGGTAGTGTAGCCATAGCTGAACGGCAGACGGCTGTTTATCCTGCTGCCACTCCAGGAGGGTGGCGAATTCTTGGGAGAACACCGTTGCCAATGTTCTTGC
>CAKMZF010000123.1 GCA_929200405.1 uncultured Gammaproteobacteria bacterium
GCATCGATAAACAACACCTCGCCTTTGCGGTCGCGTAGTTTTCTGCCTCGGCTGCTGATGCGTTCGCCTTTGTTTTTGGTGAGAAACCAGATACAGGCGGGTATTTGGGTGTTGGTGAACAGTTGGCCGGGTAAGGCGACCATGCATTCTACTAAGTCTTCTTCGATGAGCTTTTGGCGTATGGCGCCTTCGTTATTGGTGTTGGAGCTCATGGAGCCGTTGGCGAGTAACAGGCCCAAGCTGCCGTTGGGTGCTAGGTGGTAGAGCATGTGTTGCAGCCATGCAAAGTTGGCGTTGCCAGAGGGCGGCCTGCCGTATTGCCAGCGCGGGTCGTCGTCGCTGACGCCTGCATCCCACTCTTTCATGTTAAACGGCGGGTTGGCCATAACGAAGTCGGCGCGTAGGTCTGGGTGTTGATCGTTGGTGTAGGTGTTGGCCGGTTCTTTACCAAAGTTGAAGTCGATGCCGCGGATGGCCATGTTCATGGCCGCCAGTTGCCAGGTGGTGTGGTTGTACTCTTGGCCGTAGATGGAGACTTCGCCAATCTTTCCTTGATGTTCGCTGATAAAATGCTCGGATTGCACAAAAAAACCGCCGCTGCCCATGGCGGGGTCATACACGCGGCCTTTGAAGGGTTCGAGCATTTGTACGATGAGGCTAACGATGGATTTTGGCGTGTAGAATTGCCCGCCCTTTTTTCCCTCGGCCAAGGCAAACTGCCCGAGCATGTATTCGTAGACATGGCCTAAGATGTCTTTAGAGTTTAAATCTAGGCCTTCTTTTTCAAAGGGTATGGTGGCGATCAGGTCGATCAGTTCGCCAAGTTTGGCTTGGTCGATCTGCAATCGGGTGTAGAGTTTGTTGAGTACGCCTTTGAGCTTTGGGTTATCGGCTTCGATGGCCTCTAGGGCGTTGTCGATTAAATGACCGACGGAGCTAAATTTCTTGGTGCTTCCGTCTGCAAGTTGTAGCTCTGCTCCACCGATAACGGCTTTATTGTTGTCTTGCAGGAATTGCCAACGCGCACTTTGCGGCACCCAGAAGGTGTTGGTTTCAATGTAGTAGTCGCGCTCTTCGAGTTCTGCGGCTATTTCTGCTTGGTACGCTTGCGATTCGCTTCCGCCATAGTCTTCTGGGTCTAGGTAGTAATCTTGGTTTTCGTCTTTGAGTTGCGCTTCGAGTTCTTTTCTTCTGATATCAAACGCATCAGAGACGTATTTGAGGAACACCAAACCCAGCACGGTGTGCTTATATTGTGCGGCATCGAGGGTTGAGCGGAGCTTGTCGGCAGCGTTCCAGAGTTTTTTCTCTAGGCTGGATAGGAACTGCTGTTCTGATTCGTTAGTCATTGATTTTCCTCAATTTAGACCCGATAAAACGCCAGCTAAAGCGCCCTCGATTTAAAATACTCTTCACACTAGAGTCGATCAAGTATAGAAAGAATAACCGATATGTGCAATGTTGAAATCCGGTCTTGAATACTTTGTCGTCAACGTTTTGTTAGGGCAAAATCCGGTTTACGGAGCACTTGAAGCCTGATTGGATCTTCCCGCTGTGAGCGCGGAGATGAAAATATGAGATTTGGCCGATAGTCCATTCGTTCGGCACGAGCACGACTGTGGTGATGCACTGGGCGATGCCCGCTTCCATGCCATCATCCTATTAAATATCAGAATCCGCCCCTGAATTTAGCCCATGCGGTGCCCGAGCGAGGTGGGAATCGGTTACCGCCCACTCTGTGCATGGTTCAAGATGCTCAAGTATTTTTTTAATAACCGTCGGATCTTCGATACAGGCAATTACCTTGACGCTACCGCCACAGTGCTGGCAAGTTTCAATGTCAATAGTAAATACCCGCTTCAATCGTTGCGCCCAAGTCATGGCCGCCTGTGATTGTTTACCTAGACCCGTTTTACTTTCCGCGTTTGGGTGACAATCCGGTTTTAGCGTTATCTGTTTTCTTAACCGACTATTGGGCGCAAAAACACCATGAAAACGGGTCAAGTTAACTCGCGGCCTCGGCACCAAGGCGGCTAACCTTGCCATGAAATCTAGTGGTTCAAGCACGATATGCGTCGTCCCATCTCGATACGGTGTTTTCAGTGCATAACGGATATTCCCTAATTGGTCAGTGCCATGCGTTCTGTGGAGATAGCCGGTCGGGAATATTGCGACACAAGCGCTCCAGTTTACATCGTTGCCGTGCTTGCGTCGCAACCCCAGCATGCAGCGAAAAACCATGTGCCTTGGCAAGCTTGGGGTTGCTGCTGACTTGATCCCGAGCTGGCATCGTTTGCAATGTGAATGCTTTACGACCTGCTTGGGAACCAAAGGCTATACGGTAGCTAATTGAGTAACCCAACAAATCATCCATGGCAGATTCATCCAATCCATCCAACTACAGATTGTTGCTCTCTTCATCCTGTTCTCTTCACCCTGTACTATCAATCCAGTCCGCTCCAGATACCTGCCAACTCGATGACTAACCGTTTGAATCAGTTTATCCAGCGCCTCGGGGGCAGCTGCTTTCATCCGGCGAAAGACCAGAAAGTCAAAAGCAACTGTCTTTTGTAGCAAAAAAACAGTGTTGATATCTGACGATAAAGGAGCCTTTCTGTTTTGCTCATCAAAAACCTAAGTAGTGTTTAATTTAACATTTTGTCATCAACCATTGGCAATCTGACGAGCCTTCTCTACCAATACTTCGGCCTGACGAATTGAAGCATAATCTATCAAGCGACCATCTAGCGATACCGCGCCTTTTCCGGCTGCTGCTGCCTCTGTCATCGCTTGCAAAATACGCTGTGCTTTGGTCACCTCCGCCTCAGATGGACTCATAACTTCATTAGCCAAATCAATTTGACTAGGGTGAATAGCCCATTTACCCTCACAACCTAATACTGCTGCACGTTTTGCGGCCGCACGATAACCATCAACGTCTTGAAAATCCCCAAATGGGCCATCTATCGGCCGTAATCCATTAGCCCTTGCTGCCACAACCATACGTGCCAAAGCATAATGCCACATATCACCCCAATGAATATCTCGAGAACCATCCTCAGCAGGATCTGTGAGTACTGAATAGTCTTGATTAACGCCTCCAATGATAGTGGTTCTAGCCCGAGTCGAAGCTGCATAGTCAGCTACGCCGAAATGCAGACTTTCATTGCGCTTAGATGCCGCTGCTATCTCAGAGACATTTTGCATACCCAGTGCCGTCTCAATAATATGTTCAAAACCGATGCGCTTTTGATAGCTTTTGGAATCTTCTATTTGAGTCACTAACATATCAACCGCATAGACATCAGCGGCAGTACCGACTTTGGGGATCATAATCAGATCCAAACGCTCGCCTGCCTGTTCTACAATATCCACTACATCACGATACATGTAATGAGTATCAAGACCATTGATTCGTATCGACATTGTTTTGCCTTGCCAATCAATCTCATTGAGTGCCTTAATAATGTTCTTTCTTGCCTGTTCTTTTTCATCCGGTGCCACTGCATCCTCTAAATCAAGAAATATGACATCAACATCAGACTGAGCTGCTTTCTCAAACATGGAAGGTTGGGAACCTGGTACAGCTAACTCTGAACGATTCAAACGGGCTGGTGCTTGTTCGATTGTATAAAAAGACATTAATAACCTCTATGGTGGTAAAGAATGATCAACACAGTTGATGCAATCTTGTGTTAAATAATTAGTTTCTAAATCGCTATTTGCTAAGGACACGTATTACCAAACATGCTCATTACTGACGGTAAAAGTTACTGCCCTACTCGGTAGTAAATCACTTTACTGAACTCTCTCATAAGAAATTCTTCGAAGTTACCAAACAACTGGGGTAGGCTCCGTCATAGGTAGTATCATAGGTAGTAATGGCTCACTGTGCAGATTGTGCTAAAACTTTTGCAATAGTATCGCCAATCACCGCTGGATTTGGGGCAACCGTTACACCAACAGAAGACAGTATTTCAACTTTCTCACTAGCGCTCTCGCCAAAGGCTGAGATAATTGCCCCAGCATGTCCCATCGTTCTACCCTTTGGCGCAGTTAAGCCTGCCACGTAAGCAATAACAGGTTTGGTAACATGATCTCTTATATAAACAGCTGCCTCTGCCTCTTGAGGACCGCCTATTTCACCTATCAAACAGATGACATGGGTATCATCGTCTGCCTCAAATCGCTCTAGAATGTCTTTAAAGGATGATCCATTGATAGGATCGCCACCAATGCCTACCGACGTTGAAATACCAAGATCATGCTCTTTGAGCTGAGCTGCAGCCTCATAGCCCAAAGTGCCTGAGCGGGCGATAATGCCAACATTGCCTTGCAAATAGATATGGCCCGGCATAATACCTAACAACGCCTTCCCTGGACTTATCGTTCCGGCGCAGTTAGGGCCAGTCAGCACCATTCTTCGATCCTTGGGGTAGCGATACATGTAGCGCTTTACACGTATCATATCTTGCGCTGGTATACCGTCGGTAATGCACACACAATACTGAATCCCTGCATCTGCAGCCTCCATAATGCTGTCTGCCGCAAACGGAGGTGGCACGAAAACCAAACTTGCTTCGGCACGAGTAGTGTTTACCGCTTCTTCAACAGTATTGAAAACTGGTACACCTTCCACCATTTCTCCGCCTTTACCCGGTACCACACCACCAACAACATTGGTGCCATAAGCCATCATTTCTGCTGTATGAAAGCGTGCCATTTTTCCAGTTATTCCCTGCACTATGACAGGGGTCGTTCTATCAATAAATATACTCATTTTAATTTTCCCCTATCTGCTGATTTGAAAGATCACTTTTCCACGCACCAATAGCTCGCTCCGCTGCTTCCATCAGATTATTCGCGCGAATAATCGGCAAACCCGATCTGGCTAAAATCTTCTGTCCTTCCTCAACATTAGTACCAGCTAATCTCACAATAACAGGAACATCTACCTGAACTTCTCTAAGAGCCTGCACAATCCCCTCTGCGACCCAGTCACACCGATTAATACCTGCAAAAATATTTACTAAGACAGCTTGAACACTCAAGTCTGACATCACCAAACGAAAAGCCTTGGCGACTCTCTCAGGGGTCGCACCTCCACCGATATCCAGGAAGTTTGCCGGTTCGCCACCAGCAAGCTTTATCGTGTCCATTGTCGCCATTGCCAGCCCCGCACCATTAACAATGCAGCCAATATTGCCATCCAAACCCACATAGTTAAGACCACGGTCGGCCGCCTTGCTTTCTCTGGGGTCTTCTTGACTCTTATCGCGCAACTCACTTATCTGAGGGTGTCTAAACAATGCATTGTCATCAAAAGTCATTTTGGCATCCAAAGCCAACACTCTGTTGTCACCTGTGACAACCAACGGGTTAATCTCAACCATTGTGGCATCGTACTCTTGGAAAGCCCCGTAACAACCTTGCAGTGTGCGTACCATACGCTGCGTCAAGCTAGGCTCTATGCCCAGTTTAAAAGCAATTTCTCTGCACTGAAAATCCTGCAACCCAACGGCTGGCTCAACAATGGCGCGAACAATGCTCTCTGGCCGCTCGGCTGAGATATCTTCAATTTCCATTCCACCCTCAGCAGAAGTAACAATCATAATGCGCTGCGAAGATCTATCCAGAACAAAGCCAATATAAATTTCACGCTCAATAGGGACTACCGATTCCACATAAACACGGTAAATACCCTTGCCCTCAGGGCCGGTCTGATGAGTGACTAATTTTCGACCAAATAAGCCTTCACAAATAGATTGGATCTCCGAATCATTCTGACATACCTTGACTCCACCCGCTTTGCCACGACCCCCAGCATGAATCTGAGCTTTAACTACCCATTGATCTCCACCAATCTCGCGGCTACGATATGCTGCTTGCTCTGGACTATAAGCCAATGCGCCTGGGGGCACCTCTACACCGAAATTTGCTAAAATTTCTTTGGCTTGATATTCATGAATATCCATAATTACTCTCTCTTTAAAAAAACCATTTTGTTAATTAGTAGGTACGCTGGCATAGGCGGTGTCTAAAGCCGCTGATACTTTCGCCTCATCCACCTCTCCACCCAACTCTCGAATAGCCTCAGCGAACTTTGTTACGATATCTGTAACGGCAGATCTGTCTAAAAGATTAAGAATCCCTATTCTTACTTGCACAGGTTCGGATAAAGTCGGCCAAATACCAAAATTCCGAGAGCGACAATTCTGTACCAACTCTATCTCACGACCTCGCAACTCACCGGGCAAATCAAGAACAACCAAAGAGGTCATGTTAGATGTAACAGTACACCCCATCTCCCAGAGTGCATTACTCAGGGCCTTTTCATGAAACTCATATGCTTTAGAGCGAGCTGAGAGACCCTGCTGCAAGGTAATCCTCAGTGCCTCATGAAAAGCAGCAATGGCATAGGGGGAGTGAGTACGGTGATAGCTCCCTTGCTCTACATCTTCGCCATTAACAATGCCCCAGTGCCTTGCTTCCAAAATAGGATGATGGACAAAAGTTCTCGTACCTGTTGCTTTAAGGCTCTCAATATAACGGTCAGACAGAGAAACAGGAGCATAAGTCAGAGGCAAACAGCAAATACCTTTTTGTGGACAAGAAGCCCAGCCATGCACACCAGGGAAATCATCAATTCTAAAATCCGCAACACCCAACGAAGAAACCGCGTCCACCAAACCCATAACGTCATGCTTTTCGCAAGCTGCACTAAAACCAGCTATATCGTTGATACGTCCGGAACCAGTCTCCCAATGTGCCATCACAGCCCATTTCGGTTTATGATCAGCAAGCGCTGCCTCTACAACCTCTGCTGAGACGGAGCTACCATGTGGTACATCTATAGTCACAACAGAGGCCGGCATAGGGTTTAGTGAGTCCACAGCCAATTCATCAGATGTTGCTGCTTTCATTCTAACGGTAAGACCATCAATGCCGGAAAAAGTACCATTGGCAAATACCACCACCTTATCACCGGGCATGACGGCGCTAAACATAGCATCAAGGCCACTCCACCCAGTGCCAGCTACCCCGAAAGTATATAAATTATCAGTACCCCAAAGCGTCCTAAGCATCAACTTACTCTCAATCATTCCACGCAGCACATCAGCATGCATATGATCAGCAAGCCCTGCTTGAGCAAAAGCCGCCAATACTCTCTGATCCGTGTTGCCGGGTCCAGGGCCAGCTGCAATTGTCTCTGGAATAATCAGTTTTGGAAATATTTGTGGTTGAGACATAATGACTCCTTTTATATAGCTACTGAATTGATTTATATAGACGCAGTATAAAATTTGACTAAAATGCGAACAACCGCTATTCATCCTGCTTTTAGGTATCTAAATGGGGAGGGAAATAACTATACATAAGTGTGTAATGGATGATAATATTTAATCTAATACTACCCATAAGTATAGATTGATGGGTAGAGTTTAGTATACTATTCTAATCGGGGGCACACTGCGAAGGTGATGAAATGCGATGACACAGAGACAATAAACTTGATTTTCTAACCAATGCATAGCCTTCCTATGGCCGCTTTGGATAGGAAATAATCAATAAATCAACATCAAGACAACATCACAACTAAAAAAGTGTGAAAAATGAACAAAACAACATCCAAACCTATCGACATCATGCTAGGGGAAGGCAACCCATTGGTGCTTTCTGCTATGTCAGAAGTATTTGAGCGGGACTCTCGTTTTTCACTCGTAGCCACTAGCGCAACAGCCGAAGGATTACTCGGCATGATCATTAGAGTACCAGTACAAATATGCATAATTGACTGGAACATACCAGTACTTGGTGGGGAAAAGCTGATAGAGGTACTACACGCTCAAGCCAATGAACACAGACCGATTGTATATGGCGACAGCACAGACCTGACAATATCCAAACAAGCCATGATTGCGGGCGCTGCTGCCTTCGTCTCTAAGTCTGCGCCTATTGAAGAACTCATTCAAACCTGCCTAGACGTAGCCGATGGGAAAATGGTCTTCCCCTATCTTGATATTAAAGAGCTCAAAACAGACCCTATTGCAACACTATCAAAAAAAGAGAAAGCGTTATTAGACGCATTAGCTGAGGGGCTTACCAATAAGCAGTTGGCAATACGATTCGAGATTACAACCAATACAGTCAAATTCCATCTCTCGAATATATTCGACAAACTATCTGTAAGAAATCGAGCCCAAGCAATCGCGCATTATTATGCGTCAAAAATGAAAA
>CAKMZF010000124.1 GCA_929200405.1 uncultured Gammaproteobacteria bacterium
CTGTCATATAAAGCTCATTATTTTTAAATGCAGCGCCCCAGCCTTCGCCTTGATAACTTTTGGTCTCAATTAAGGATAGATTTTTTCTATCATAAACAAATGCTTTGCCTTTTTTCCAAGTCAGCTGATAAAGCTTATCCTTATGTAATGCCAGACCTTCTGCAAAGTAGGCTTTAGGTACATTGCGTCTATTTTTTATCGCACCAGTTTCGGCATCTAAGGCAATAATTGAAGATTTGCCATATAATCCCGTGCTTTCATAAAGTAGCCCTTGGTCATAAACTAACCCTTGTGTGAAATGATTTGGATTATGAGGAATGCTAGCTAATGGTGCCGGAGCGGTAATAAATAACCCTCCTTTCAAAGGATAGTCAAATTTAAAAACCTTATCTGTGGGTTGCTGAATACTGACAGTTACTGATGTCGAGACCGTGTCGGTTTGTGGCTTTTCAGTGGTTATGGCGGTGCTGCTGTTGGTCTCCGCATAGACGAAATGCGTAAACATAAAACCCAAAAGTAGTAGAAATGACTTTAATAGTGTAGGTATTCTGATCGCTATATTTTGTAGAGCCCAGATAGCGATAGAGTGATTATTTTTTATGGCGTGAATTTTTTCCATTTCATTTCCCAATGTAACGATGAGTCTGGTAACTCGGTCAGCCAAAGGCTATTTTCTGCTGTATGCCAAGCGTCTAGCACCCAGCGCGTTTTGTCACCGTGTTGATGCTGTTGTGGCCTGTGGGTGTGTCCATGTATTAGGTAATCGACTTGATATTGTGCAAATATTTTCAAGACTGTCTGCTCGTTGATATCCATAATATCCAAGGTCTTTTTTCGTTGTGCTCTTTTTGAGCGATAACGCAATAGCCGACCGATTATTTTGCGCTGCCATAGTGGTCTTGCCAGTGCATTCTGACGCCATTCGGAGGTGCGTGAGTGCAATCGAAATTTTTGATAGTCTACATCATCACTGCAGAGTTGATCGCCGTGGCAGAGCAATATTCTTTGCGGTGTAGAGCAGTCTCCTAGAGATATGACTTCTTCGTCAGCTAGCAGGGTAAGGTTTGCTTGCTGGGCAAAATTGTTGGATAGCAAGAAGTCTCTGTTGCCAACTTGCAGAAACACAGCTGTTTTATCATTCGAGGATATGTTTTTTATGGCAGTGATAATTTGTTGATTATAGCGTGACTTCTCATCGTCACCTATCCAGACATCGAATAAGTCTCCTAATATATAGAGCCGATCGGGTGCGGAGTGGTGTATTTGCTCACAAAATAGCAAAAACGCCTGCGTAATAGCAGGCGTTTTACGCGATAGGTGAATATCGCTGGTAAATACAAAAGTTTGTTTTGTATTCTTCTTGAGGGTAGTGATGGGGACAGACATAGAGCAAAACGCCTAGGTTTATGAGAAATCTATCATATTGCGAGTATGCGATGCCATCACTACCATCGCTACTGGTTACTGAGCACTTCGGTGTTAGTGATGATGATATCTTCTAACGGTACGTCTTGATGTCCAGCTTTGTTACCCGTTTTCGTGGCTGCTATTGCATCAACAATATCCATGCCTTTGGTGACTTTTCCGAACACGGCATAGCCCCAGCCTTGGCTATTTTCGCCTTTAAAGTCTAAGAACGCATTATCAACCAAGTTAATAAAAAACTGAGAAGTTGCTGAATGTGGATCGCCTGTGCGAGCCATAGAAAGTGTGCCACGAAGGTTTTTTAAACCATTATTGGCTTCATTTTTAATGGGCGCTTCAGTAGATTTTTGCTTCATGCTTGGCTCAAAACCACCGCCTTGAATCATAAAGTTAGGGATAACACGATGGAAAATAGTATTCGTGAATTGTCCTGATTTGGCATAGGCTAAGAAGTTATCTGCTGAAATAGGTGCCTCTTCTTCAAAAAGCTCAATTTCTATAACACCTTTATTGGTAGTGAAGCGAATGTCCATAAGTATTCCTTGAATGTCTGTTTGGGTGAAAATTCAGGTCGCAGTGTATCAAACTTTTCAGATTTATTTTACTCCAAGGCTGTTTTGAGAGCGCAAAATTGTTTGAATTCTTTATAATAGATGACATGTAGAGCCGCTCTGGAAAATGGTTTGAGATTTGGCTCAGGATTTGAGTCGCAAATTTATCATTTAATAACTAATATTCACTGAATCACTATGCTATCGATTTTTAATTCGCTATCAGGCGAAAAAGCCCCCTTTAAACCCATTGAGCCCAATAAGGTCCGCATGTATGTCTGCGGTATGACGGTTTATGATCTCTGTCATATAGGCCATGCCAGAATGGTGATGGTGTTTGACTTTGTAGTTAGGTACTTACGTTATGCAGGCTACGAGGTTGTCTATGTTCGTAATATCACCGATATCGATGACAAAATAATCCAACGCGCCCAAGAGAATGGCGAGTCGATACAGGTTTTAACGGCTAGAACGATAGCGCAAATGCACGAGGATTTTGCAGCGCTGGGGATACTACCTCCTGATATAGAACCCAGAGCCACTGAGACAATACCTGAAATCTGTGATTTGATTCAAACTTTGCTAGATAAAAATCTAGCTTATCAAGCCAAATCAGGTGATGTGATGTATCGCGTAGCAGAGTTTAATGGCTATGGAAAGCTTTCTAAGAAGCGCATAGAGGACTTAAGAGCAGGGGAGCGAATAGCGGTTAATACTGATAAAGAAGACCCCATGGACTTTGTTATGTGGAAAGCAAGCAAGGCTGATGAACCTGCTTGGGACTCGCCATTTGGCGCAGGTAGACCAGGCTGGCATATCGAATGTTCCGCAATGTCGCAAAAGCACCTCGGTAAGACATTTGATATACATGGTGGCGGTATGGATTTGAAGTTTCCGCACCATGAGAATGAAATTGCCCAAAGTGAAGGTGCTCATGAATGTCAGTATGTAAATACTTGGATGCACAATGGCTTTGTGAATGTTGATGATGAGAAAATGTCTAAATCACTAGGCAATTTTTTCACCATTAGAGATGTACTCGCACACTATAACCCAGAAGTATTACGCTGCTTTATGTTGTCTACGCATTATAGAAGACCGATTAATTACTCGGATAGTGCTTTGGACATGGCCAAAAAAACCGTGGACAAATTATATACTGCGTTAAGAGATACCAATCCAGAGCAAGGAATGGTGATTCAAAGTTATCAACAGCGCTTTGCTGAGGCGATGAATGATGACTTTAATACGCCGGAGGCGATGGTAGTATGGCATGAGCTAGCTACTGAGCTGAACAAAGCAAAGCAAGGTCAATCCGATGAGACGAATGATCTTGCTAAAACATTGCAGCACTTATGTGCAGCGGTTGGTTTTTTGCAGCAGCCTGTTGGGGCGTATCTTGGGCTAAATAGTTCAGATACCGAGATGAGCGATGCTGATGCAGAAGTACAGCAGATGGTTGAGGCCAGAGATCAAGCTAGAGCAGATCGAAATTTTGCCAAAGCCGATGAGTTAAGAGATCAGTTGCAGGCAATGGACATCGTATTAGAGGATAGCCCGAATGGCACGATTTGGCGTCGTGCTTAATCTCGGTAATGTAGATAATATACTCAGGCCGCTTTGATAGCGGCCGTTATCTATTCTGCATTAGCTATGTCGTTATTATGATTGCTTATCGTTGTAAAGCGATTGCAATGCAGCTATCTGCTCAGGTTCTAAAAACTGATATTTACCGCGGCGTAAAGATCTGGGAAGCTCAAAGTTGCCATAACGCACTCGTGTTAAGCGACTGACTTTGTGACCTAGGGTTTCCCACATTCTTCTGACTTCTCGATTTCTGCCTTCTTTTAGTGTGACATGGTACCAACGGTTGGCACCTTCTCCGCCAGCAAAGACCACGTTTTCAAACTTTGCTAATCCATCTTCTAGCATTACACCAGCTTGCAACTGCTGAAGGGTTTCATCGGAGACTTCGCCCAGCACGCGAACGGCATATTCACGCTCGACTTCATAGCGGGGATGCATTAAATGTTCGGCGAGTTGCCCATCATTGGTGAAAAGCAATAATCCTTCGGTATTCACATCAAGCCGACCAACCATCACCCAGCGACCTTTAGGAATGCTAGAGAATACGGTGGGCCTGCCTTCTGGGTCTGACTGGGTGCAGATTTCGCCAGTAGGTTTGTGATAGCAGATTACTTTGGTGGCTGGAGTGTCTTTTCTAAGCGGCAGCAATTTGCCGTCGATATGAATTCGGTCGGTGGGTAAGACTTTTTGGCCGATTTTCGCAACTTCACCATTGACTTTGATGCGGCCGTTTTCTATTAAAACTTCTGCAGCACGCCGCGAAGCAACACCTCGTGAAGCCAGAAATTTTTGCAGGCGCTGTGGCTCAATGGACGGTGCCGCTGCCTTCTTCTGGTTCGATGTCTTGGATTTGTATGTCGGTTTGCGCATTTTCTGTCTCTATGGTCGTTCCATCCACTGATGGCATTGTTTCAACATCTGCTGCTGTTAAGCGGTCGGCAGTATGATTGTTTTTATCTCTAGGTTCAATGCTAGCTGAGGAAATATCGTCAGAATTGGGTAAACTATCCGTATCTTCATTTTCATTTTGCTGTAAAGTCTTTAGTAATGGCATTAAGCTCTCAGAGGGCAAAGCAGCGATATCTTTCATCTCTGGTAAAGGAGGCAGCGCTTCGATACTGCTGATTCCTAGATAATCCAACAACTCTGCAGTAGTGCCAAATAGCGCCGGTCTTCCAGGTACCTCTTTCTGACCGACAACTTCTATCCAACCTCTTTCCTCTAAAGTATGAATAACATTACTGCTTACCGAGACACCGCGGATTTCACTGATCTCGCCTCGGGTTATTGGTTGTTGGTAGATCACTAAGGCTAGGGTCTCTAGCAAGGCTCTGGAGTATCTTGGCGGTTTTTCTTTAAAAAGCTTTAGCACATAAGGGGCAAAATCTTCTCTGGTTTGTATCCGGTAACCATTGGCTACCTTTACCACATCGATAGCGGTATTGGCATAATTTTGTCGCAACGCGGAGACTGCTTCGTGAATATCTTGTTCGGTTGAGTCAATTTCATCGGCAATAAGTTTGACGATGCTTTTTGCAGTAATAGGAGTACTAGAGGCAAAAATTAATGCCTCCACAATCTTAGTCAGATAAGTGTTACCAGAAAGCTGATTGCCAGTGCTATTATTGATACTGTTGAATTCAGGTTGCTCGTTTGTAGTCATAATCTGAGATCAGTATTTGTATTATTGATTGTCATCGTTGTCTTCTGTCGCTGAAGTCTGCAGTTTTATATAAATAGGTGAGAATGGTTGGCTTTGAGACAGTGATACTAAGCCATCTTTAGTCATCTCTAAAATTGCCAAAAAGGAAACCACTAGACCTTGTCGACCTTCAGTAGCATCAAAAAAGTCCGTGATCTGTAGAAACTGCTTGGGATTGCCGTTTAACTTGCCTAATATGCCTGTCATGCGGTGCCTAACAGACAGCGGTTCGCGAGTAATCATATGCGCTTGGCGTTCATCTATGCGGCCCATGATATTCATCATCGCTGCGAATAGGTCCTCAATGCGAACATCTGGTAAGCTTTCAGGTATCTGAGTCTGGTCAAAATAACTTGATACGGACCAAAAATCTCGGTCGCTGCGAGATACTTCGTCAAGATTTTCCGCTGCTGTTTTTATTTGCTCATAAGCTTGCAGGCGTTTGATTAATTCTGCTCGTGGATCGGTCTCTTCTTCGGAGTCATCAGATGGGGGTTTAGGCAATAACAGGCGGCTTTTTATTTCCGCTAGCACAGCTGCCATAACCATATATTCAGCGGCCAAATCAAGTCGCAAGGCAGACATCAACTTGAGATATACCATATACTGAGCGGTAATTTTTGCGATTGGTATATTGAGAATATCCAAGTTTTGATGGCGTATCAGATAAAGTAATAAATCAAGCGGCCCCTCAAAAGACTCTAAAATCACCTCTAGAGCATCAGGAGGAATATAGAGATCTTCTGGAACGCTGGTATAGTCCTCACCATTAACGATGGCAATAGGCTCTAAAGAGCCTGTTGCTTGTTCCGTTGCCTCGGCTGTCACAGTCATCTCAGTGAAAGCTTCGCAATATAGTTAGGTATAGCTTCATGAACTCGTGAGCATTTATAAGCGACTGTAATCAAGACCCATGGCACTGCGAACTTCTTGCATAGTCTTGGTAGCGGCATCGCGAGCCTCTTCATTTCCTTTTAAGATCACATCTCGCACCAACTCTGGTGACTCGGTGAAGTTTTTGCAGCGCGTTTGAATAGGTGCCAGTTCCGTATTAACTGCATCAATAATCGGGGTTTTGCATTGAATACAACCTATGCCTGCTGTAGTACAGCCTTGTTTTGCCCATGCCTTGGTACTGTCATCAGAGTAGACTTGATGTAGCTGCCAAACGGGGCATATCTCAGGATTGCCTGGATCGGTCTTGCGAACCCGCGCAGGGTCTGTGGGCATGGTTTTAATCTTCTTTGCTACGGTATCTACGTCATCCCTTAGGGAGATAACATTGTTATAAGATTTGGACATTTTTTGGCCATCTAAACCGGGCATCTTGGCCGCAGGTGTTAGTAGTGCTTGTGGCTCTGGTAAGATGACTCGGTTTAATCCTTCTAAGTAACCTAGAAGGCGATCTCTATCGCCAAGGGGTAAGTTGTCAGCGCTTTCTAATAATAACTTGGCTTTTTCTAGTGCTTCAAGGTCGCCTTCTTGTTGAAATGCCTTACGATATCTGGCGTATTTGCCACCGAGATCGCCCATCTTATGAATAGCCGTTTCGGCATTCTTTTTGAAGTTATCTTCTTTACCAAAAAAAGCATTGAAGCGACGCGCGATCTCTCGTGTCATCTCGATGTGTGGCACTTGATCTTCGCCAACAGGTACATGGTGGGCGCGATAGATTAAAATATCCGCAGACTGTAGTAATGGATAGCCTAGAAAGCCATAAGTTGCGAGATCTTTGTCGCGTAACTTCTCTTGCTGATCTTTGTAGGTAGGCACGCGCTCTAACCACGGTAATGGCGTTACCATAGAGAGCAGCAGATGCAACTCAGCGTGCTCAGGTACTTTAGACTGCACAAATATACTTGAGAGGTTGGGGTCAACGCCAGCTGCTAACCAATCGATGACCATATCCCATGTGCTGGATTCTATCGCGGCAGTGTCGTCATAGTTAGTAGTTAGGGCATGCCAGTCTGCTGCGAAGAAAAAACACTCGTATTGTTGCTGTAACTGAATCCAGTTTTTAAGTACGCCGTGATAATGGCCTAAATGTAGCGCACCGGTAGGGCGCATGCCAGATAAAACTCTCTGCTGTTCCAAAGAAAGGTCTCCAAGATTGAATGATCGATTGATAAAATATTATTATCGCACATTTTTGATCTTTTTCTTTGGGTATATCAGACGAAAGTTTGACGAGTGCCTGTTAGTTTGGCGGTATAGATTTATTACATTGCTGCTTTTGAAATTTAGGGGGAGTGCTGTTAGCTACCCCAAGTCCTTACGGGGCCGGAGTCTATATGAACAAAATTACTGCTGGGATATAAACCTACACCGCCTGCTTTTAGTGAACGAGCCGCCTTTCCAAGATCATGAACACTGACTTTTGACATGCGGATATCTAAAGCCATAGCTTTTAAATGATAACTATTTTTAGAAACCCCGACAGATTGTGCTCTGAGCATTTCATTGGTTTCAGGTGAACGGTAGCCGCTAATAATATCGGTAGCGCGACTAGTGGAGAGCAGTGCTTGAAGCTTGGCTAATATGTCTAATGTATTGATATGGATAAACTTATATTGGTCGTTACGGTGATCACGAAGTGCTTTGGATAATTGCATAACGGAATCTGCTATATAGCCATCAGATGGAGTCCAAAGCGTTGTTTTTACATTTTCACCGGTATGGGTGACGTGAATGTTGAGTTTTTTTTCAGCGTTTTTGCCCTTAGCAAGTATGGCAGGTGCCGCGGTGATGGTTGATCCAGCAATAGCTGCCTTGCCAAGTCTGTTTAAGAATGCTCTGCGATTAAGTTTATGAAGGTTCCATATACTGCCCATAATTACCACCTTACTTT
>CAKMZF010000125.1 GCA_929200405.1 uncultured Gammaproteobacteria bacterium
GATATGACCAATTTTAGCCAGCTCACGCTCTATATCTTCCAATAACGCATAGCGCTGCGCTGTATCTTGAACAACATCACTAGCAGACAACTTTTTCAGCAGTAGCTCATGAGTTTTGTCATCTACAATTTGTTTGGCAAGTATGCCTCGTAAATAATCACTGGGATCGGCAATATCTGCTCCCCATATAAAGACAGCAGCACCAAAATCGCCATCATCTATTAGCTGATAATATTCATTGCCTGTTTCCGCCTCAATGAACTCTGGAACAATATAAATTTGCTTCAACATTCCTCCCAAAGCTTGTGCAACGGGATATAAAAAATGCCCTTTTCGAAGCGGTAAAGTCAGAGTCAATGGGTTTGATGCGGAGTAACCAGACGCCATCATTAGCGCCTGCGCTGTCTGTAGGCGCTCAGCATAATCAGTCGAACCAAAATTCAATTTTTGCGGCCTATAACCGCTAAATTCTGGGGTATAACTATACAGCCGCTCCATACTCTCACCAAACATGGCCTTGCTTTTGAACAAATCAAAATCAATCGTTAGGCGAATCGCTTCGGTGACATTCTTATCAGCTAATATCGGATTAAGATGATTAATAAATAAATAAAATGAGAGTTGATTGTCGTTGCCGCTGAGTTTACCCAAGGTGAAGTCATCCACCCCTTGGCGTTGCTCCAGAACCTTAATATATCGATGCGCCATTTTATAAATAACATCGATATCTCCAGAGATAAAATCATTGAGCATTTCTTTTTTAGAAAGATTCTTTTTTGTATAGGCATCGATACTCTTTAGCGAGACAGGAATATCACTACAGTAATTCGGATTTTGCAAAAACTGAATTTTTTCTGGCAAAATAGAGGTCAATTTATAAGGACCACTACTGATTGGAAAAAGAGCTGACTGAGGCCACATAATGTTATTTTGCTTTACATAATGCGTAGGCTTTGGCGTATAGCTTTGTCGACTTAGCGCTTGCAAAATCATATCCTTAGACCCGACATAGGAAATTTCAAGCGTATTTTCATTAATTAGCGCTACTCCAAGATTGGAAATATCCGCCTCACCTGCCAATATTTCTTTACCGCCCCGAAAATACTCTCGACCAACCACATAACTATCAGGCTCTGAAAAGAGCAATTTAATGCCCTCTAACATATCGGTAGCGGTTATTTTAGCACCGTCAGACCAACGGCAGCTATCATCTAACTGTATGGTGATTTTTTGGTTTGCTGTGTCTATATCAAAAGTTTTGGCAAATCTCGGCTGTATTTTTCCCTCGATATCCAAATCAAATAGCGTGAGATAAACCAAGTCTCCTAACATAACAGCGGACTCATAGCCCATATTTAAGGGACTGTAATCTACTGCTTCTTCACCAGTTAGCGCATCGATATTTAGATGGCAACTCTTCAGATCTTCATGTGCCAGCAAGTTGGAACCAGCCATTAGCATTACCACCGTCATGGAAGAAGCTACTAGTCCATAATGCTTACCAATAGTAGCCAAAAGGCACTTTAGAGAACTTATCACTGTTTTATTCATTCATTAGCCGATGTCTTCTACCGACCCCTTAACCAAAATCAAATCAATCATTGCATCTATAATGACGCATAAAAAGTCTAACTAATTTAGATTTGAATTAAAAATTTATAACTCATAATAAAGTGTACTACAAGTCACTATTAAAATAACAATCTGTTAACGCTTGAACACACAAATAGTGACTAATGCTATCTCTGAACAAAATCAGCAAAGAAAGTGAATCGTTGGTTTTTTTTAAACAAAGTGATACATGGAATTTGTACTACTCTACCAGAAATAGCTAGAACCATTTCAAAAGTTCATTTCAGCAGCTTCGACTGCGACTTGCGCTCAATGCTCAGAAGCATTACCGCAATCAACCAGAGACATGCTGTAGAAAAACGCTCTACAGGTGCGTCGCTGCTATTTCATTAAGAGCAGTAAAAACACCACTACTGCCTGTAATCACTGGCCCACCTTCTGTCATCATAGTCACTAGATCATAGTCTCGCACCATACCACCGGCTTCTTGAATCAGCAGTAAACCCGCTAAGCAATCCCAGCAGTTCATATGCGCTTCCATATAACCAATCAATCGACCGGACGCCACATAGCTCAAGGTAAGTGCGCCTGATGCATTTCGAAAGAACAAGCCGCCAGCATCCATTAAATCTTTAATAAACTTAGCGGCAACCTCTGGTCGCGTTTTAGCACTAGATCCAATCCCCACTGTGCCATCATGCAAACCTTCACTATGTGCCACATAACAAGGCATATCATTGAGCGTTGCTCCATTGCCTTTTGCAGCAACAAACACTTCTTCTGCATTGGGATCATAAATCACACCAATTAGATTATCTTGATCTCTAACGCAGGATATCACCACGCACCATGCGGGAATGCCATTCACAAAATTAGAAGTGCCATCAATGGGGTCAATCACCCACGTAAAGCCTGATGTGCCAGAGAGCACTCCATACTCTTCTCCAAGAATGCTATCCGTTGGGAATTGACGCAGAATCGCCTCACGAATATGATGCTCAGTCGCTCGATCTGCCTCGGAGACATAGTCTTGCATGCCTTTCTTCTCTATCGTTAGATGACTCAAGCTTTGAAAAGCCTGCAAAGCAAGCTTTCCTGCAGTCTTTGCCGTATGCTTTGCAAAGACAAACCGTTCATCTATCTCGATATCATTCAGCGCCTCTCTCATATCAATACCATGCAATCATTGCCATTGAGATTTCACTTATACAATCTCAGGCGGCATATAGGCAGTCAACATCGGTGGTTGCTCTGAAAACAAACGAACCTCTACCAAGCAAGTATGCGCGATAGGCCCTTGCGCCAATTTCGATGTTCCCTGATCTGGTGTTAATACATTGGGATTACCGTGCTTACATAAACTGCTTGGCATCAATGGATCCACGGGATCATACCAAGCTCCTGTACTCATTTGCACGACAGATTGACGCAGATTGCTATCCAGTCGCACACCTGCCAAACAAGCACCTCGGTCATTATAAACCTCCACAATATCATGCTCGCTAAGCCCTCTGGCAGCCGCATCCTCGGGATGTATAGCGATAGGTTCTCTACCATTAATTTTTGCGGCACGACTGTGCTGACCATGATCTAATTGCGAATGCAGTTTGGTTTCAGGTTGATTGGAAATCAAATGCAACGGATACTCGGTAGACTTGCCACCTAGCCACTCACAAGGCGGCAACCACACAGGGTGCCCGGGACAATCCGCATAGCCAAAATCCGCGATTGTCTGCGAAAATATTTCTATCTTACCACTAGGCGTTGATAAGGGATTCACAGCAGGATTTTCTCTAAAGTCCTGCAACATGACCTTACCGACTTTTGGATTAGCAGATCGAAACCAGCCTTTGGCGATAAAGTCTGGATAATCCGGCAAATCAATACCTTGCTCAGCAGCTCTAGTTTGGCTGTTGTCATATAACCATCGTAGCCACTGCTGCACAGACTTGCCTTCGGTAAAATTCGCTGCAGTTTCAGCCGAGATTTTCGCCGAAATCCCTTTGAATATATCATAGTCATCTCTACATTGCCCTGCTGCAGCTAATACTGGCTTCATGTGCACAATATAGGGATCTCTGGCTGCTATGGCAATGTCTTCTCGCTCCAATCCAACTGTACAAGGCAATACAATATCCGCATGCTTTGCCAAAGCATTCCAGCTCCACTCATTTGCGATAATCGTCTCTGGTCGTTGCCACGCTTTGCGAAATCGATTTAGATCTTGATGATGGTGAAATGGATTGCCACCTGCCCAATAAACCAGCTTTATATCAGGATAGTTATATTGTTTTCCATTATAGTCAAAGCGCTCACCGGGATTTAGCAGCATATCGCTGATTCTAGCAACAGGTATAAACTCCGACACCGGATTTTGCCCCTGAGGCAATGAAGCAGATTTTATTCTGCTGTAATGTCCACCAATACTATTAGTCGCACTATAACCAAACCCGATACCGCCACCAGGCAATCCGATTTTCCCCAACATTGCTGCCACAGTTATTGCAGCCCAAAAAGCTTGCTCTCCATGATCTTGCCGTGTTAGTGACCAACTCACAGAAATCATCGTCATACTTGCCGCCATTCTCCTTGCCAACTGGATGATAGCGTCAGCTGGCAATTCACTAATTTCAGCAGCCCAAGTGGCATCTTTTGGCAGGCCATCATGCTCACCCAATAAATAGGGTAAAAACTCAGTAAATCCAGCAACATAACGACTCAGGAACTGAGCATCATAAAGTGATTCTGTGTAAAGCGTATGGGCAATAGCTAGTAATATAGCAGCATCAGTATTCGGTCTAGGAGCTAGCCATTCAGCATCAATAAACTCTGCTATATCGGATTTAATCGGGCTGATATTCACAAACTGCACGCCAGCAGCTTTCGCCTCAGTTATGCCTTGACGTTGAAAATGATTGCCTAGACCACCTGCATTAATTTGACCATTTTTAAGAGGAATACCACCAAACGCTACCAATAACTCAGTATGCTCAGCGATAACTGGCCAACTGGTAGATTCACAGAGATATTCATAAAGATTGCTGCCCAGCACATGTGGTATCAGCACCTCGGCTGCGGCAAAACTATAGGTATCTTTGGCACTGGTATAACCACCAATGCAATTTAAAAAACGATGTATTTGACTCTGCGCATGATGGAACCGACCAGCACTAGCCCAACCGTAAGAACCACCAAAAATTGCAGAATTACCATAATCTCGTCGCACCCGCTGCAACTCATCTGCTACTAGCTGCTCTGCTTGTTCCCAACTAATCGCGACAAATGGCTCTGCTCCTCTACGCTCTGTATGACTACCATAACCATTCTCCCAATAACTTTTACGTACCATGGGCTGCTGAATTCGCATCGGCCCATCTATGACATCGACAATCCCTTGGCCTATATCTGAGGGGTCGCTATCCAGCTCAAAAGGATGCAAGGCTTTAAGTTTGCCATCCTCTATCTCTACTCGGTGCGTGCCCCAGTGATTACTGGTGAGTGGAAAGTCTTTGTTATTGGCCATTGTTATTCGTCATCGCTATCTTGATCTCTATAGCTGTCACAGCATTATTTTGTTATAACTAAGGCGCTGATCTCGCCCCATTATGTTAAATGACCAATATGCTACTATTTTTTCAATTTAGCAAATGCTGCCGCCATCGCCGTCTCGGCTGGCGGTGCTTTAGACTGTTTTGCAGACTTTGCAGTACCATATTTTTTTGCTGATGAGGTTGCTGAGGCCTTTTTAGTGTCACCAGTGGATTCTGATTTACTACCCGATTTACTACCAGAAATTTCTGGATTAGATTTCATGCTTAAAGAGATGCGTTTACGCGGCACATCAACCTCTAGTACCGTGACCTTAACAATATCACCAGTCTTAACGATATCACGAGCATCTTTGACAAAGATATCAGCTAGTTGCGAAATATGCACCAAACCATCCTGATGAACCCCAATATCAACAAAAGCACCAAAGTTCGCAACATTAGTAACTGTACCTTCTAACTGCATGGCTTCTTTTAAGTCCTGAATAGCCTCAACACCATCTTTCAAGCTAGCGACCACAAAATCTGGTCTTGGATCACGACCTGGTTTTTCCAACTCAGTTAAAATATCTTGTAAAGTATATTCACCGACATCACCAAAAATCGGATCATTGATTGCGACCTTTTTCAACTCAGCGGCATTTCCCATTACTGCCTCTAAACTCTTGTCCAAATTATTTAAAATAGTCTCGACAACCGGATAGCTTTCTGGGTGAACTGTGGTTTGATCCAGTGGCTCTGCTCCATCACGAATGCGCAGAAACCCTGCGCACTGTTCAAACCCTTTTGCACCCAATCCCGTAACATCGCGCAACTGCTTGCGATTCACAAAAGCACCGTTTTCATCACGATGGCGGATAATATTTTGCGCAACCGTTTTACTTAGCCCTGAAACACGCTCCAATAACGGTGCCGATGCTGTATTTAAATCCACCCCAACAGCATTTACGCAGTCTTCAACCACTCGGTCCAACTGCTTTGCCAAGGCTACTTGATTAACATCATGCTGATACTGCCCCACACCAATGCTCTTTGGCTCTATTTTTACCAGCTCAGCCAGCGGGTCTTGCAAACGTCTGGCAATTGAAACCGCGCCAC
The DNA here is from genome assembly GCA_929200405.1 of uncultured Gammaproteobacteria bacterium. Classification (GTDB taxonomy): domain Bacteria; phylum Pseudomonadota; class Gammaproteobacteria; order Cardiobacteriales; family CAKMZF01; genus CAKMZF01. The sequence continues at coordinate 6,219 of CAKMZF010000125.1, forward strand.
GAATAGAGACATCAATATCTGGCATCTCCAAACTCGCGTATTCGCTGGCAGAGTAAACAGACGCGCCCGCTTCTGAGACAACCATTTTATTAACCACAGCGGCATCATTCTCTGTCTTTAATTGCTTGATCACATCAGCGGCCAATTTATCAGTCTCGCGGGATGCCGTGCCATTGCCAATAGCGATTAGATTAACAGCGTGGGTTTTGATTAATTGTGCCAGCTTAGCAGCACTACCTTGCCAATCACGCTTAGGCTCATGTGGGTAAATAGTTGCGGTATCAACCAACTTTCCAGTACTATCAACTACCGCCACTTTAACGCCAGTACGAATACCAGGGTCTAAGCCCATTACCACCTTTTTGCCAGCAGGTGCTGCTAACAATAAATCTCGAATATTGGCACCAAAAACATCTATCGCTGCTGCTTCTGCCTGCTCTTTAAGCTGAGAGAATAACTCTCGCTCCAAAGACAACTGTAGTTTAATCTTCCAAGTCCATTGCACCGCCTTGCCTATCCAATCATCCGCCGCTCTATTCTGATGCTGCCAACCTGCATTCTCAGAAATCTGCTGTTCAATCAATAGCTGTTTCCGTTTCAGCGTCTCGCTATCAGCAGCCAACACCAGCTTCGCACTTAATACACCTTCATTTCGACCTCGAAAAACCGCCAGTGCTCTATGTGATGGTACTTTGCTAATGTTCTCGCAGTACTCGAAATAATCAGCGAACTTCTCACCTTTCTTTTCTTGATCTGCCAGCACCTCAGACTGTAAAAAACCACTCTCCCAGAGCTGATCTCTTAACGCAGAGACCAACTCAGGATTCTCGCTCCAGCGCTCCATCAAAATATCTCTGCCGCCATCCATTACCGCAGCCACTTCAGCAAAACCAGCATCAACATTCAGGTACGTTTCTGCCAATACCTTTGGATCTTGCGTTGGGTCAGTCAACAGGGCGTCTGCAAAAGGCTCAATCCCCGCTTCTTTGGCAATCTGCGCCTTAGTTCTACGCTTGGGCTTATACGGTAAATACAAATCCTCTAATGCCTGCTTAGTCACGGCATTATGCAGCTGACCCGCTAATGCATCGGTTAACTTGCCCTGCTCTTGAATGCTGCTAAGAATACTCTCTCGACGGTCATTTAATTCCCGCAGGTAAATTAATCGTGCTTCTAAGGCTCTTAAAGCAATATCATCTAATCCGCCGGTGGCTTCTTTACGATATCTGGCTATAAAAGGCACCGTCGAACCACCGTCTATTAGCTCCACAACAGCTTTAACCTGTGAGTCTTTAATGGAAAGTTCGGCTGCAATGGTTTGGGTAATATCAGTCATAATGTATTGAATATCTAACTATAAAAATTCGCCATCATACCCGAGAATTGCTCACCAAGGCAGACTTGACTTTGCGATGAAACCTTGCTTTTAAGCTTATCTTCATCTCTTATCAAACACGATTATAGAGCCAGCATCTCCTCAATATCTGCCAGTACACAAGCATTCCCAGCAAACTCAGTCGTTAACACCATAGAGCTGTCTGCTGCCACATAACTAACCAACAATGCCGTGACACCATATTCCAGTCTAATCACATTTTTATTTTTAAGCGATTCATCTGCATCACCAATAGTGTATGGTGATGCAACTATTCTAGCGGCTATTTTCTGCGCAAAAGCTTGAACTAA
>CAKMZF010000126.1 GCA_929200405.1 uncultured Gammaproteobacteria bacterium
TTACCTATAGTTTTTTATCTCTTTTTAAATCTTCCCCAATACACACAAGCTATCCTTGAATATAAGGCATCCAACATTTTTGATAACTGACTTCATTTTTCTTGACTAAATTGCCATATCATTCAATTTAGCAAAACTGAAATTATGAGAGCTTATTTCAGAAAATTTCATTGTTTTTCCGAGTAAAATCCGCTACAGTCTGTTCATATTCTTATTACTTAGAGTGAGCATGCTATGTCTGTAAAAAATAACTTAATCAATGGTCAGTGGACTGCTGGCGCATCGACTATTCCCAACATAAACCCTTCTAATACCAACGATATTATCGGTGAGTTTGCGCAGGCAAGCAGCGATCAGGTAGAGTTTGCTGTTGCATCTGCTAAGGCAGCTCAACCAGCTTGGGCGCGCACTCCATTGGAAGCAAAGCAGGCGGCTTTAATGAAGATTGGCAATGCACTTATGGAGCGGTGTGATGAGCTAGGCCGTTTATTGGCTCGTGAAGAAGGCAAGCCTTTTGCGGAAGGGCGTGGTGAGGTATATCGCGCTGGTCAGTTTTTCACATATTATGCTGCCGAAGTGCTCCGTCAGGGTGGAGAAAATTTTGACTCTGTACGTGAGGGTGTAGATATTGATATTCGTCGTGAGCCAATGGGCGTGATTGCGGTTATCTCACCTTGGAATTTCCCGACTGCCACGGCGAGTTGGAAAATTGCGCCTGCGCTAGCATATGGTAATAGCGTTATCTGGAAGCCTGCAAATCTAACCCCTGCTTCTGCAGTTGCCTTGGCTGAGATTATCCATGACTCAGGCATTCCTGCTGGGGTATTTAACTTAGTTATGGGTGGTGGCGGCTCTGTGGGACAACGCTTAATTGAACACAAAGATATTGGCGCTGTTACTTTCACTGGCTCTTATGAGACAGGTATTAAAGTCGCACAAGCGGCTGCTAGCAACTTAACCAAGTTCCAGCTGGAGCTTGGATCTAAAAATGCGTTGTTAGTCATGGATGACTGTGATCTAGATCTTGCGGTTGCCACTGCGCTTGGCGGTGCTTATTTCTCAACCGGTCAAAAATGCACGGCTTCTTCTCGATTAATTGTACACGCTAACTTGCATGATGCTTTTGTAGAAAAGCTCTCTGCTCAGGTAGCCGCACTAAAAGTTGGCGATGCATTGACTGAGGGCACCCAGATAGGTCCAGCAGCGAGTGATGATCAGTTACAGTCTAACTTGCGCTATATGGCTTTGGCCAAAGAAGAGGGTTGTGAATTAGTGACTGGCGGCGATGCCTTAACACTTGAAAATCCTGGTTTTTACATGCAGCCAGCGTTGTTCATCAATACCCGTAATGATATGCGAGTAAACCGCGAGGAAATGTTTGCCCCTATCGCCTGTGTGCAAAAGGTAGAGGATTATGAGCAGGGCTTAGCGATTGTGAATGACACGGATTATGGTCTGACTGCTGGCATTATGACCAACTCACTAAGCCATGCCAATCACTTCCGTAGAAATGCAGAAACCGGCTGTGTAATGGTCAACCTACCAACTGCAGGCACGGATTATCACGTACCGTTTGGTGGCCGTAAAAACTCAAGTTTTGGTAGTCGTGAGCAGGGCAAATCAGCTGCTGAGTTCTATACGCAGGTGAAAACTTGCTATATCAAAGCGTAATTTAGCAAGCCAGGCATGAAGCGTTCAGTTTTATTTGAACGCTAGCAATTTATAGGAATAGTGACGGACAGTATGAGCATATTGATTGATGGACTGCAATATAACAATTGGTCTGAACAAGTTTTTCGTGAGATGCGTGCAGGCGGTGTTGATGCCGTTCATGTAACGATTGTCTATCACGAAGATTTTGATGAAACCATTGAAAATATTTGTGCCTGGAATCGACGCTTTGCTGAATTTAGCGATCTTATAATGCACGCCAAAACCGCTGAAGATGTATTGACTGCTAAGGCGGCCGGCAAGACTGCCATTATCTATGGCTTCCAAAACTGCTCTCCTGTTGAAGACAATATTGATTTGGTCCAAGTATTGCATGATCTTGGCATTCGCTTTATGCAGTTAACTTATAATAACCAGAGCTTGCTGGCTACGGGCTGTTATGAGAGCAGTGACTCAGGGTTAACGCGCATGGGCAAGCAGGTAGTCCAAGAGATGAACCGCGTTGGCATGGTGGTTGATATGAGTCACTCTGCAGAACGCAGCACACTCGAGGCGATTGAATATAGCAGTCGCCCTATCGCGATTACTCACGCCAATCCACATAACTGGTATCCAGCACTGCGCAATAAATCTGACACCGTACTTAAAGCATTGGCAGAGAGTGGCGGTATACTAGGGTTTTCGATGTATCCACATCATCTCGCTGGCAAATCCAACTGCACTCTTGAGTCGTTTTGCCAAATGATTGCTGACACAGCGGATTTAATGGGCATAAATCATATTGGCTTAGGCAGTGATTTATGCCAAAACCAGCCTGATAGTGTGGTTGAATGGATGCGCAATGGCACTTGGACAAAAGATAGAGATTTTGGTGAAGGCTCCGCCAGTAACGCAGGCTTTCCAATGCAGCCAAATTGGTTCAAAGACAATCGAGACTTTCATTTTATTCGTGATGGCCTTGCGTCGGTCGGCATGAACCAAATAGAAATAGATCAAGTGATGGGTGACAACTGGTTACGTTTTTTCCGTGACAGTTTCGAGCCTGTTAATTAAGGCTGTTTTGCAAAATTTCTAAATTTTCCTTGTGTATATTGATATCCGCTCGGAACAAAGTTAGGTGGTGTTTGTAAATAAATAAGCTCACACATTTCAATTTTATAGTTTATTGGGTAATTGGGTATTTTAGTGACAACTTTACAACTTTCAAATAATGCTATTATCGACCAACCTCGAATCACCGCTGGAAAGACATTGGTGGCCAATCAATGTAATTTTGGGAAAGACAATCCTGAGCCAAAGTCAGTCGTAAGCCTAATGCGCGACCCCGATACTATAATGACCCTGCCCTACCTCGGCTGTAGTTTCCCGACTCGCCTCAGCTTCATGCACACCTTACTTAGACGCTTGAACCGTGAAAATTGGCAGCTTTCACAAGATCAATGGGTGATGGATGATCAAGGTTACGGCCATGCGGTTTATCATGTCCGCAAAGATGACACGCTACTCTCTTTAGTCGCTTTCACTCAGCCGTTACCAGACGAGTTGCGCAGTGACCGTGTAATTGCACAGGCCTGGGATGCCGCTTTTGTACTATTTGAAGGTAATCCAACAACCGAAGACATCGAGCGCTTGCGACATAATGCCCCAAAACAGGAAGCCGGCCGCTTTACTAAAAAAGAGTTAGTGCTATCTCGTGCCAATAAAAGTGTTCGCTTTTTTGCAGACACTGTAGACCGGTTAGCCCAAGGCTTACAGCCAGATCTTGAAAAAGTTCAGACCATTGGCTATTTCATGCGCACTACAGCAGTATATGGCAATGGAAAATTTGGCATAGCAGACCGTGATAATGTCCTTAAGATTCCACTGATATCAGGCGCCTTTGCCGCTGAAATGTTATTAGTTTATTTGATTCGTGGCTTCACCCATGATTTGGTTGAGCATATTGCCTTTCGCCGCTCCCCAGAAACGGCAGTAAAGTTAGCACCGGAAATTAAACGCCACATTGGCATCGGCAACTCTACCGGCCTAGGTATGGCACCTTTTTTAGCCACTCACCCTATTTTATTGCATCACTGGATTTCTGCCAGAGAAACCGCTTTGGCAAGAGTCTGCGCCATTGAGTCTGTTACCAGTATTGGCTGGCAGCGCTTTATTATCACCACCAAGCAGGCGCAGCAACATGTAAACGAATGGGCTGTCGCCGATGAAATTCAATCAAAGCGAATCGAACTGTTAAAACTAGATATCCAAAGACTATTAGAGTGGTTAGACAACACCAAAAATGCTACCGCAACGCAACCTTGGAAAGCTCTCATGGACTTTGCTTCAAATCAAAAAAGTGACTTTAGCATCGAAAGCATAGAGCTTACAGCGGCATTGTTGATTAATCATTACCCTGAGCTGGTCGATGACCTTACTCAGAGAATGCAGGCAGACGTCTACGCGGAGTTAGATCCCAGACAATCTGCTGCCAGTCTTGCTGAGGATCTGAAGAATCACTATCGCTGGGCGCTACAACGTGATTACTCTCAACAAGAAGAACTTAGTCAGTTTTGGTATGTATCTGAGTCTAAAGCAGAGCCACGAGTGGGCAACAGATATGAGGAAACAGGCGCTGAGCTAGAAATGCGGATGCGATTTGGTGAAGAAGCCATTATGCTAAATCAAGCCCTTGCTGAATTCTTGGCTGAAAAGCCCAATGCTTCAGTTGGGCACTTTTTATTGAAAAGCCCTTTGCAACGCGCTGCTGTCTTGCGTTTACAAACTGTTGCACAGTTTCCATACGCTGAAATTCGCGATAATCTTGTGCAGCAAAGTATGCGCCCAATTGACTTACTGCGCTGTAAGCTGAGTTTTTTTGGTGCCAGTAAATTTGACCCGAAATCTGATCGCTGGACCAGAATAACGCTATATCAAGGTGCGCCACTACGCACAGAAATCGCCTGTAGTGAAACTTGTCCTGATTGGAATTTTCCAGCTCTCAATACTGAGAACAAGTAATGACAACTCGTCACTCACTGCTCTCTAAAAAATGATGAAATGAAAACGGATATGAACGTATTACTATCAGATAATGAACTAGAGGTTTGTAGCAAAAAAGCGGCCATTGGCAGAGGATTTGATTTTGCACACGCTGAGCGTCTTGGTCGCTGGATTGTTACGCTAGTTCACACACCTCTAGTCAAAGGCTCTGTAGCCAACTTGCTATTAGCAACCTTAAATCAGCACCATATACAGCCCGGCTCTTTTACCCCAGCGCTTTCTGATGCTCCCCCTGCAGATGGAGCAGAGATTTGCACTCTGCTCTGCGCAAATTCATCTCTAGCACAATACACTGCGGCTATTGATTTACTGATGATAGAACCTGAGCGCCCAGTACAACTCTCTGCAATGAGTTATCCGCTGCTATTATTGGCTGAAATTTTAATCCGCGCCGACTATCAGGGTGGCAACTTTGTGATTCGTATCCCAGAAGGCAACCTTAACTTGCAAATAGAATCTCAGATGAAGAGCAATGAGATTTCTATCAGCTTCTCGTTGCCTTTAGCAGAAACTAAGCTAGTTTTATCACAACCCTGCTATTCGGTTATTGTCGAGATTAGTAGTCTAGATAAAAATCTAACTCATCAGGAGACTGTAAATTTTTATCACGCCACCGCACTAGGAAAAAAGAACCACATAGATCAGGCAATTTGGAGCCGAGTAGTGGACAGTATTAAGCTAACGATGGTACCGGAATCCGACGAATCTCGCATAGCTGGTGCTGGCGCAGGGCTGACCGATAACGACTAGCCAAAATTAGACAGGGCAGGTGTTAAGCCTGTAAACCAACAGTAATTTATATTCTTGTTTGCGCTGTCAGTTTCAAACTGGTAAATTGAAATGACAATTATAATGAAAAATGGCGCATGAAAAGCTTACACGATTATTTCAATAGCCTTGTTTTAGTCAATTGCTAAAATACTTATACCATAACATCAAATTGCATCTTGGAGTGATCAAATGAGTGATGAAAAAATAAATCTAAGTCTTGCTGAAGTCTATGACTTTGCCAAACAAGCACTTATGGGTGCAGGTGCTTCTGAAGCCAATGCAAGCTCTGTAGCGCAATCTACCGTGGCCGCAGAGACCGAGGGCACCTCTAGTCATGGCATGCTTTATGTACCAATCTACTGTGGTCACCTGCAAAGCGGCAAAGTTGACGGCAAAGCCGTTCCTGTTGCCGAGCAAACAGCAGCAAGTGCTATACGGGTTGATGCCAAATCCGGATTTGCTCACCCCGCGATTGATGTCGGCTTTGAGCAGCTTATCTCCTTGGCAAAAACCAATGGTATCGCAGTACTAAATATCTACAATTCCTATAATTGCGGGGTATTAGGCTACCATGTTAGACAACTAGCAAAAGAAGGCGTATTAGGCCTTGGTTTCACTAATGCACCAGCCTCTATTGCACCAGTGGGCGGCAACCAGCCGGTGATTGGCACTAATCCGATTGCAATGGGGGTGCCAAATGAAAATGGAGAAGTGGATTTTGTCATTGATCAGTCCGCCAGCTCAATCGCCAAATCAGAAATCATGCTCCGTGCTAGGGAAGGCAGAGATATTCCAGAGGGCTGGGCTTTGGATAGTGATGGTAACGCAACAACTGATCCGCAGGTTGCCCTTAAAGGCAGCATGGTGCCTAGCGGTGGCTACAAAGGCTTCGGTATTGGTTTGATCGTTGAAATGATGGCAGCAGCGTTAAGCGGCGCAACTCTTGGCAAAGACAGCGCCCCATTTGGCGGTACCGATGGCACCCCTTGTAACACTGGCCAGTGCTTTATTGCGATCAACCCGGACCTCTCCTCTGGTGGGCAGTTTTATCATCAAGTAGAGGCTTTACGCACTGCTGTTTCTGAGCAAAGTGGCGCTCGCATGCCAGGTAGTCGTAAACAAATAAACCGTGAAAAGAACGAGACTCAGGGTGTTTTTGTCAGTGCGGACTTGCTAGACAAGATTAAAGCATTTACCGCTTAATCTCTCCCGCCCTCATTATCGCTAGGTTGTGAAGCATCACCACTTAGCGATTTTATAATATTTGCTATGCCAGTAAACCAACAACTCATTTGTCATTGGTACAGTTTTCACTGTTATAATAGGTAGCATAGCTTTTTACCTGACATTGCAAACAGGTCTATCAGGCTATTGTAAAAACAACACTCCAAACACTAACTTAGTTGACGACTTTTCATGGGGATATTTACCCGCTACCTATTTCGCAGTCACACCCTCGCCTTTCTCAGCGTTTCGGTAATCATTGCCTCTATCGTTATGGTCAACTTCTTTGATCATCTGCTAGAAGATGTTGCCGGTGGATTATTAGATTCCCAATATGTGCTACCGTTGTTTAGTATGGGTTTTGTGCGATACATAGGCGTTGCAATGGGCGCTGGCGCTTGTATTGGAGGCATATATATCACAGCCCAAATGAACCAACGAAATGAGATAGTCGCGCTGCTCTCCTCTGGCTTTAGCCAGCGTGCTTTGCTAGGCAGAGTCGCATTAATAGGATTATGGTATTCCCTGTTAGCAGGGGCAGTCTTTCTTTACATCATTCCTAAAGCCGAGCAAATCTATGACCAGAACTACCAACTAGCTCGTCAAGCCGCTGAGTCTCGCCTACTAGAAGCGGGCAGTTTTACCAATATCCAAGGTTTGGGGACTATGTACGTGGAAACTTTCGATAAAAACACGGCTGAGTTCAGCAATAGCTTCTTCAGCATGGAGAATCCAAAGACCAAGCAGCAACGCATTACTATCGCCCAAACTGGCAGCATGGTCAGTTTACCCAATGCGTTATTAATCGAAAAACAGCAGGGTCAAAATTATCAGATAATCAACAATCAATTGGTTGAGTCGTTAAGTTTTGAAAACCTAGAATTAGAATATCCTAGAAAAGGCACCGCCTATACTAGCAAAGCTTCTATTGCCCAAACCTCCACTCTGTCTCTAGTCAATAACTTGAATAGTGAACCGCATCAACTGGAGTTGGGCTATCGGCTTGGTCAGATTTGGTTTGTCTTTAACAATACCCTGCTATTTGCGTTGTTATTTTTCAC
>CAKMZF010000127.1 GCA_929200405.1 uncultured Gammaproteobacteria bacterium
ATTCGGATGTGACCGGTAATTTTATTTTTATTGAGATCATTAAAGGCTGCGTCATTTATGGCCAATATTTGCTTAGCAAATTCCAATAACCGCTCGCCAGATTGTGTCAATGCTAATGTTTTACCGTTTCTATTGAGTAATGGCTGATCAAGTATTTCTTCCAATTTTTTAATTTGCAAACTAATCGCTGGCTGCGATCTACCTAGCAGGTTACCCGCAGAGGTGAAGCTTTGAAGTTGCGCAACCGTGGTAAAGGTGCGCAATAAATCCATTGGTAGATTTCTCATATCTGATTCCATGCCAATTTAGTTTTTATTGTCGAAGTGCTATCCCGTCCAGACTAGTCGAGTTTTTCTACACTTCTGTCAAAAACGAGTGCTAAGACACTTGCTTACTAACTATTATAAGATATATTAATCAATTCATCTAAACAATAAATTATTATTATGAGAAAAATTCGCTAGAATTAGCACTTATCATTCCAACAATCCTGCATGACTAAGGAATTAAAATGCCTCACTCTGTCCCTACAGGTCCGTCTTTTAACCAAGACACCCCTTTCTCTAATCGTCACATCGGTAGCTTAGCGACTGACCAAGAAAAAATGTTAGCGGCTATTGGTGTAGCTGACATTGATACCCTTTCTGATCAGGTGGTTCCAAAAGATATTCAAAGCAATAGTTTGCTATCTTTAGCCAGTAAGTTTGAGGGTGGCTTGTCAGAGGTTGAGGCGCTAGCACTAATTAAGTCGGTAGCGGATAAAAATATTGTCTTGAAAAACTGGATCGGTCAAGGCTATTACAACAGTCATATGCCCAGCGTTATTCAACGAAATATTTTAGAAAACCCTGCTTGGTACACTGCTTACACACCTTATCAGCCTGAGATTTCACAGGGCAGATTAGAAGCGCTGCTGAACTTCCAGACCATGGTGAGTGATTTAACAGCGATGGAGATCTCTAATGCTTCTTTGCTAGATGAAGCGAGTGCTGGTGCAGAAGCAATGCTAATGAGCCAACGCGCATCGCGCAGTAAATTAACAACTTATTTTGTCGATCAAAATTGCCACCCTCAGACTATTGAAGTCATGCGTACTAGAGCTGAGCCTTTGGGGATTTTTCTTTTGGTAGGCGATGTATTTACCGACCTCAATGCATCTGAGGTGTTCGGTGCATTAGTGCAATACCCTAACACTTTAGGGGAAGTTGAGGACTATAAGGCGATTGCCGACGCATTACACGACAACAAAGCCCTATTAAGTGTCGCGACCGATTTACTTGCACTTACCGTTCTAGCAGCACCAGGTGAATGGGGGGCTGATATTGCCCTAGGCAGTGCGCAACGCTTTGGCGTGCCGATGGGCATGGGCGGGCCACATGCAGCTTTCTTTGCCTGCCAAGAGAAGTTCAAACGAATGATGCCCGGTAGAATTATCGGTGTCTCTATAGACAAGGATGGTCGTCCTGCATATCGCCTAAGTTTGCAGACCCGTGAGCAACATATCCGCCGTGAAAAAGCGACTAGCAATATCTGTACTGCTCAGGCGTTGTTGGCAATATTAGCAAGCATGTATGCGGTTTATCATGGTCCTGATCGCCTAAAAACCATTGCTGCGCAGAGTCATTGGCAGGCGCAAAAGTTAGTGAATACCTTAAAAGCTTCAGGTGTTACCGTGGTGAGTCAATGTTATTTTGACACAGTTGTGGTTGAGGTAGAAAATGTCTCTACTATATTGGCAAATGGCATCAAACAAGATCTAAATTTACGTCGTGTCAATGCCAAGCAAGTCGGCATTAGCTTTGATGAGACCACCACCGATGCAGATGTGATCGCTGTTGTGCTGGCTATAACTGGTAACACTGTTAGCACTGATGAATTATCTCAACAATATCAAACTGAAATCTTAGAAAAATTTACGCGTACTTCTGACATACTCACTCATGGCATCTTCCATCAGTATCATAGTGAAACCGAGATGCTACGCTATATTCGCTATCTCTCTGACAAGGATTTGTCGCTAGACAGAACTATGATTCCATTGGGTTCTTGCACCATGAAACTGAATGCTACCAGTGAGATGATTCCGGTGACTTGGCCAGAGTTTGCCAATATGCATCCCTTTGCTCCAGCCGAGCAAACTCAAGGATATCAACAATTATTTGATCAACTAGAGCAGATGCTCTGCGCATGTACAGGCTATGATGCTGTGAGTTTACAGCCAAACAGTGGCGCTCAGGGTGAATATGCTGGATTAATGGCAATTCGCCGTTATCACCAAGCCAATGGCCAGGGACATAGAAATATTTGCTTAATCCCCAGCTCTGCCCACGGCACCAATCCTGCTAGCGCACAGCTAGCTGGCATGACGGTTGTGGTCACCGCTTGTGATGACGAGGGTAATATCGACTTAAATGATCTCTATGCTAAGTGTGACCAACATAGTAATAACTTAGCGGCGATCATGGTAACTTACCCTTCAACACATGGAGTTTTTGAGGTAGAAATTCGCCAAATTTGCGAGCTTATTCATAAGCATGGTGGGCAGGTTTATTTGGATGGTGCTAACTTAAATGCACAGGTTGGCCTATCAGCACCGGGCAAATTTGGTGCCGATGTGTCGCATTTAAACCTTCATAAAACTTTCTGCATTCCTCACGGTGGCGGTGGTCCGGGTGTTGGTCCTATCGGTGTTGGTGCGCATTTAGCACCCTACCTTCCTGGACATGCCTGCGGTCAAAGCACAAACGACAACACTTATGCGGTAACTGCAGCGCCTTATGGAAGCGCGATGATTTTACCAATCAGTTGGATGTATATCGCCATGATGGGTGCTAAAGGCCTGCAAGATGCCACTAAGGCAGCAATATTACATGCTAACTATATTGCAAAGCGATTAGATGCGGCATTCCCCGTGTTATACACTGGCAAAGAAGGCTGGGTCGCCCATGAATGCATTATTGATATTCGCCAAATCAAAGAAGACTCCGGCATTGAAGCAGAGGATATCGCCAAACGTTTAATGGACTATGGTTTCCATGCACCTACTATGTCATTTCCAGTACCTGGCACATTAATGATTGAACCAACGGAGAGCGAATCTTTGGCTGAAATGGATCGCTTTATTAATGCCATGCTTAGCATTCGCCAAGAGATTAATGATGTGCAAGCAGGCAAGTATCCTGCAGATAATAATCTACTGGTCAATGCGCCACATACCGCAGAAGCTTTGGCATCTGATTGGGATCACCCCTATAGCAGAGAGCAGGCAGCCTACCCTGTGACAGGGTTGCGCCGACAAAAATATTGGCCACCTGTAAGTCGCGTTGACAACGTCTATGGTGATAAGCATTTAGTTTGCAGCTGCCCACCGATGGACACTTATCTATAAAGCCAATTAACGGTTATTACTGAATGCGGAGCCTAGCTCCGCATTTTTTATTGCGGTATGCTACAACCCTCAATCTGTCAGAGTTTCTACGTTAATTATATCAATTTTCCAAGAAGCTCTATCATAGTCATGCTATAGCGACTCATTCCAACAAAAGGACACTCTCTGAATGAACTCTAAGAAATACCAAGCAGCTTTATTCGACATGGACGGATTATTACTAGACAGTGAGTCAGTTTATACCAATGTCACACAGCACATTGTCTCCGAGTGGGGCAAGACCTTTGATTGGGAAGTTAAGCAACATATGATTGGTCGCGCATCTATCGACTCAGCAAGATTTCTCGTCAAGACATTAGACTTACCCATCACCGGAGAGGAATATTTAGAGCGCCGTGACCCAATGTTAGAAGAGGGCTTTAAAAGTGTTCCCGCCTTGCTAGGTGCCGAAGCACTTATACGCGAACTACATAGCAAAAATATTCCGATCTCGGTTGCTACCAGCAGCTCGCGATTTTTCTTTAATCTCAAAACAGCTCCCCATGATTGGTTTAGTCTTTTTAACGCTGTGGTAACGTCATCGCATCCTGAAGTCAAAAACGCCAAACCAGCTCCAGACATTTTTTTAACTGCCGCTAAAACTTTAGGCATGGATCCTAGTGATTGTTTGGTATTTGAAGATGCGCCCTCTGGTTTGACAGCAGCTCATGCGGCTGGTGCTGGTTGTGTTTGTGTGCCTGACGTGATGATGCCGAAAGCCCCTTATTCCAATGCAGAATTAGTCATTTCCAATTTAACGGAATTTAACGCCAGCGAATGGTTCTAACTCACTGTTCTGCATTCACTCACCGGAAGGGAACTTACCGCTATCCTCCACACAGCTATAGAAGTATCAAGGTAGCACGACACAAAACCGGCTATTGTTGACTAACTCGCTACAAAAAAGGACAGACCTATCAACGCTTCAGAAGCAAATGATGCTGAACAGCGGAAAACAAAACATGCTTTCGTGATTGGCGCACTACTTATCATGGCATCAGAGACTTTTATTCTCTCAACAGGCATGATTATCAAACACATAGACACTGCAGCAACCACGCCGCAGATTATGTTTTTTAGAAACTTATTCGGCTTGCTACTTTTGCTGCCATTAATCTCCAAAATAGGTTTGAACTCTCTCAAAACAGAGCGAATGCACTTGCACCTACTACGTGCCACTATCGGCTTATGCGGCATGGTTGGTCTATACTATGCATGGGGTCATTTGCCGCTAGCCCAAGCGGCTATTTTTCGCCAAACCGGACCTATTTTTATTCCCATTATCGCTTTTTTCTGGCTACAAGAGCGCTTAACAGTCAGCGTAATCATTGCCCTAGCATTCGGGTTTCTTGGTGCTATTACCGTCATTATCTCCAAACAGCAACAAACTGATATCAACCAACTGTACCAATATAACAGTGCAGTTCTTATCGCACTTGCTGGTGCTTTTTGTGGGAGTTTTATCAGAGTTGTCATCCGCAATATGCGAACCACCGAACCGGCGCATCGCATTGTTTTTTACTTTGCTTTTTACGGTGTCTTTCTCACCGCAATACCCGCTTTCTATTGGTGGCAGAGTCTGTCTCTGCAAACCTACCTCTGGATAGCTCTCATCGCACTCTGCTCCACACTATCTCAATGGCTACTTAGCCAAGCCTATGGTTACGCCAAAGCAGGTCAACTCGCCCTATTCACCTATAGTTCAGTCATATTCGCCTCTATTCTAGGTTGGTTATTATGGAACGAAAAACTGAGCTGGTCGGTACTCATCGGCATTGGATTAATCAGCACTGCAGGTATTATCGCGCTTAGATATCAACAAAAGGCAGGCGTAGCGCCCATCAAACATGTCAATCACTAAAGAAAAGGCACTATATCTTTAAATCATGTCTGGCATAATATCGACATGACAGCCAACAGCTTAGATCAACTAAAAAACAGACCTGTTACCCAACTAAAAGGCGTTGGCGATAAGCTCGCTGAAAAACTAGCAAGACTCGGTTGCCATAGCTGTGGTGACCTATTGCTACATTTGCCACACCGCTACCAAGATCGCACTCAAGTCATTGCCATTGGTCAACTAAATAGTGGCAGCAATGCTGTTTTTGAAGGCCAAGTCGTAGAGTCCAAAGTCTCATTTGGCCGAAAACGCTCTTTGACAACTGTCCTAGAAGATGACAGCGGTATGATCACCCTTCGGTTCTTCTATTTTAATAAAAGCCAACAGGCACGCTTCACTCCCGGACAATGGTTTCGATGCTTTGGCGAGGCCAAGTGGTATAATAACGGGTTAACCATGATACATCCGGAATGTCAAGCCATTCCGATGGCAGGCGCAAACTTCCAAAAAGAAACCACATTAAGCCCTATTTACCCCCTAGTAGATGGCCTAACCCAACCGACACTTAGGAAACTCATTCAGCAAGTACTGCAGTTAGCTACACCAGAGCAATTTCCAGAGTTACTCGATCAATCTTTTTGGCAACAAACAAGCCACCTCAAGCTTATACCCAACCTATTAGCAGCGATCAAATTAATACATTACCCCCCGCCTGAGTTGGCCGAAACCTTAGCAAATTTTAGCCATCCGGCACAACATAGATTGGCATTCGAAGAACTGCTAGCCGAGCAACTCGCCCTAATGAAACTCAGAGACGAAACTGCTCGTCTACCGGCAGCGCAAATCTCAGGCAATGGCTCATTAACAAATGCCTTGCTAATGAGCTTGCCCTTTAATCCTACTGATGCACAACAAAAAGTCACCCACGAAATCTATCTAGACCTTGCGCTTAGTAAACCGATGCAAAGGCTAGTACAAGGTGACGTTGGTAGCGGCAAAACCCTAGTTGCCGCGCTCGCCATATTACGCGCAGTCGAATCAGGGTATCAAGCCGTGTTCATGGCACCCACAGAAATTTTAGCAGAGCAACACTTTCAGACTTTAACCAATTGGTTTGACCCTCTTGGCGTCACCGTAGATTGGCTAACAGGAAAGCGCAAAGGTAAAAATAGAGAAAAGGCCCTGCAAAAAGCACTCTCTGGCGACACAAAGGTAGTCATCGGCACCCATGCCGTCTTTCAACAAGGCGTTGAGTTTGCCAACCTCGCTCTCGTTGTCATCGATGAGCAACACCGATTTGGTGTCGGGCAACGCTTTAGCCTGAGAGAGAAAGGTACAGGCCCGAATGGTTTCCCTCACCAATTAATAATGACGGCAACCCCAATACCTCGCACACTAGCAATGACACTTTATGCAGATCTAGACGTTTCAATCATTGACGAACTCCCCCCGGGAAGAACCCCTATAAAGACCGTCGCTCTAAACAACCATAGGAGGCCAGAAGTTGTCAATCGTGTTAAAAAAGTCTGTGCGGAAGGAGGACAAATTTATTGGGTATGTAGTTTAATAGAGACAAATGAAGTCATGGAAGCCAAAGATGCCGAAACCCTATATGGAGAACTCAAAAAACAGCTTACTCCCTACAATATAGGGCTCGTTCACGGCAGAATGAAAGCCGCTGAAAAAGATAGCGTCATGCAAGCCTTTAAAACCAACGAGTTGCAAGTGCTTGTGGCCACTACCGTCATTGAGGTCGGGGTAGATGTGCCTAATGCCAGTATTATGGTAATCGAAAACACCGAAAGATTTGGACTCTCACAGCTCCATCAACTCCGTGGTCGGGTAGGTCGCGGAGAAATAGAAAGCTACTGCCTACTTCTCTATCAAGAACCGTTAGGAGATATGGCTAAAGCGCGCATCAAGACATTAAGAGATAGCACCAATGGCTTCGACATCGCACAGAAAGACTTGGAACTAAGGGGAGCAGGCGAAGTGCTGGGAACCAAGCAGACAGGTGAACAAGGCCTTAGAATAGCCAATATCGGCAGAGATGCACACCTACTCCCAACCGTGCAAAGTGCAGCCCTATGGTTACGAACAGAGCAGTCCACTACAGTAGAAGCACTTATTCAACGCTGGCGCCAACACACTATAGATTATGGAAATGTATAGAAATAACCTAATCACCAATAGTAAACAAAAGATTTCTTCTTATCTGCCTACAAAGGGTACCCAACACCTAAAACATCCCAACTTCGCCGATGATTTCACTCTATAACTTCTAAGAGCAGTGTTTGGTTTTGCTAATCTGTTTATGTTTGACACGGTACATACACAACTATCCTAAATTGCATTAAACTACCACCGAGAATAACGAAGGTCATTGCTACTGATATCTACACTCTCGTAGCACATGCAAAAAACATACAGACATTTATAATTTGTTCGTTAAGCACAATAACAAAAAATTAAC
>CAKMZF010000128.1 GCA_929200405.1 uncultured Gammaproteobacteria bacterium
ATAGTCCTGTAGAGCTTTTTCTTTAATTGTCACTTTCTTGACCGATGGACTTGCTAATGCCCTAACACTTTTACGACAGAGATTGGCGAGTTCTCTATCCAAATTTCTAACACCCGCTTCTTTGGTGTAGTGACGAATCAACTCGGTATAAACACCTTTGTCTAATTTTAGCTCGGTTTTTTTTAGCCCATGCTTTGCCAATTGTTTCGGATAAAGATATTTCTCTGCTATAGCTGTTTTCTCAAGTTCTGTATAACCGGAGAGATTAATCACCTCCATCCTATCTAATAGAGGCCCGGGGATATTCAGTGAGTTTGCTGTTGCTATAAAAAGCACATCTGAAAGATCTAAATCAACTTCTAGAAAATGATCGGCAAATTTATTATTTTGCTCTGGATCTAACACCTCTAACAGCGCAGAACTAGGATCTCCTCTAAAATCTTGACTCATTTTATCAATTTCATCTAATAGAATAACTGGGTTTTTGGTTCCTACTTTAGCTAAAGTCTGAACAATTTTCCCAGGCAAAGCCCCGATATAAGTCCTCCTATGACCTCGTATTTCTGCTTCATCTCTAACACCGCCTAATGAGATTCTCGCAAACTCTCTATTGGTTGCCTCTGCAATTGATTTTCCCAATGAGGTTTTACCCACACCAGGAGGTCCAGCTAAACAAATAATAGAGCCATTAATTTTGCCAACTCTTTTCTGAACAGCTAAATATTCTAGGATCCGCTCTTTTACTTTTTCTAAACCAAAATGATCTCGATTGAGAATCTTCTCTGCCGCAGGCAAACTAGACTTAAGTTTGCTCTGCTGCTGCCATGGCATCTTTAATAACCAATCTAAATAGTTACGAATTACCGTTGCCTCAGAAGACATGGCTGACATTTGGGTTAATTTCTTAAGCTCTGCTTTAGCTTTTATCTCAACTTCCTCAGGCATTCCTGCCTGCTCTATTTGCAGTGCAAGCTGAACATTTTCATCATTACTCTCATCTAAGTCAGTTAGCTCATGCTGAATTGCTTTTATTTGTTCATTTAGATAATACTCGCGCTGACTTTTTTCCATCTGCTGTTTAACGCGTTGGCGAATATTTTTTTCTAGCTCATTTATCTCTGTATGTCCCTCTAGCTCTAACAGCAAGGACTCTAATCGTAATTTAACCGAATTTTCTGCTAGCAATTCATGCCGCTTAGCTAACGACAAATTCATCTGTGCAGAGACAATATCACTAATTCGTGCGGGGTCATCTAATCCATCTAATGCTTTGATTACCTCAGCAGGAATTTTCTTATTGCCTTTAACATAGGATTTAAACCCTTCTAAAACTGACATGCAAAGCAAATGCAGATGCTCACCATCAATCTGATCAGCTACTATTTCAAACTGCCCAAAGGATGGTTGGTCTTTACTCTCAACTTCCACATAGCGCTTAAGTTGTATTCTCTCCCCTCCTTCTACTAAGACTTTGGTTGTTCCATCTGGTAGCTCAATTCGCTGCAAAATTTTCCCTAATGTACCAGTTTGCATTAAATCATCAAAACTGGGGGAAGATAATTCTGGGTTCTCCTGAGCAAATAATAAAATTTGACTGCCTTTATGAGCAATCGACTGATTAATTGCTGCCATCGACTTAGGTCTGCCGACAAATAACGGTACGACCATGTTAGGAAATACCACCATATCTCTGAGAGGCAGTAATGGAATAAGACTGTCGTCGTCATAGAGTGATTGCAAAGTAGGATTGTTTTCTTTCATGGGAATCGCTTAGAATTTTATGTTCGATTTTATAAATATATAACGCGAACTTATTTGGGAAATAAGCCGTCAGCGATGCGTAATGTTCACAACACTGACTTAGCAACCAATTGCAGAGTCGCAAATATTACCGTTTCATTGCTTAGCCGTTAGAGGCCTTTGAAACTTTGGAGGCAGTTACTTTCTTGGCCTTTCCTTTTTCAGCTGTTTCTGAGGCATTCTGTTCAGAATCTTGCCCATCATAAACCAAATAAGGCTTTGCCTCACCATCTACCACAGCTCTGTCTATTACCACTCGACTGACATCGTCAATACTGGGTAGATCAAACATCGTATCTATTAAGGTTTCTTCCATAATTGAACGTAGTCCTCTGGCACCAGATTTTCTGGCAATGGCTTTTTTAGCAATTGCAGCCAAGGCATCATCTCTAACCTCTAATGAAACCCCTTCAAAATGCAAAAGCTTTTGAAACTGCTTGATTAGTGCATTTTTAGGTTCTTTCAATATCGTTACCAGAGCAGATTCGTCCAACTCATCTAACACTGTTACCACTGGCAGGCGTCCGATAAACTCTGGAATTAATCCATATTTTTGCAAATCATCCGGCTCTACTTTGTGCATTAACGCTTTAGAAGCATCCTTAATCGCATGTACCTGTGCTGAGAAGCCGATGCCTTTTTTAACGGATCTTCCCTGCACTATCTTTTCCAAGCCATCAAAAGCGCCGCCACAGATGAATAAAATATTCGCGGTATCTACCTGCAAATTTTCTTGCTGTGGATGTTTACGTCCACCACCTTGAGGTACTGACGCTAGTGTCCCTTCAATCAGCTTGAGCAATGCTTGCTGCACCCCTTCACCAGAAACATCACGAGTAATTGACGGATTGTCCGACTTTCTAGCGACCTTATCAATCTCATCAACATAGATAATACCTCGCTCCGCTTTCTCTACATCATAGTCGCACTTCATCAATAATTTATGGACAATACTCTCAACATCTTCGCCGACATAGCCAGCTTCTGTCAAAGTGGTCGCATCAGCGATAGCGAAAGGTACATCTAACATTTTTGCCAAAGTTTCTGCCAACAATGTTTTTCCGGAACCCGTAGGGCCTATCATTAAGATATTGCTTTTGCCCAGCTCTACGCCATCTACGTCATCAAAACTGTTATTCTCAATGCGTTTATAATGGTTATAAACAGCAACTGCCAACATTTTCTTGGCTTGGTTCTGACCAATTACATAATCATTTAAACCTTCATAGATTTCACGAGGCTTAGGTAAATTTTTATTCTCAGACTCAATTTCAGAATCGTCATCTGGAATACCTTCCTGCTGAATAATATCATTACACAAGTCTATACAGTCATTACAGATATAGACATTTGGCCCAGCGATTAATTTGCCCACTTCACTCTGGTTTTTGCCACAGAAAGAACAAAATAGCACTTGCTTAGTTTTATCCTCTCCAGATTTGCCTTTATCGTCTTTGTCACTCATACTTTTAATTCTCCGGATCGTATAACTACATATTGAGGGTTTTTACCCCTAAGTCAAGTTTCTAAATCCAATTACTTTTACAATTTACCACATCGACAAATTTATTTATGCCAACTTCCCTAATAGAAGCCAAGAACCTCAAAAAATTAAACAACAATACCGTGTTTTTGGATGCCAGTTTTATATTACCAAATAGCAGCACCAAACAAAGCATCAGCGCCGATCAAGCCTATGCCAATTGCCACATACCTAATGCCCAACGATTTGATGTCAATAAGATAGCAGATATCGACTCTGACCTGCCACATATGCTACCCAGCGCAGAGAAATTTAGTCATCTCATCGGGAAACTGGGCATCGACAACACCACTACCGTCGTTTGTTATGAACAAAATACATTGATGGGAGCGGCAAGAGCATGGTGGATGTTTCGAGTTTTTGGTCACGAGAATGTCTTTATATTGAATGGCGGTTTAGCAGCCTACCAAGCTGTTGGGTTACCAACATCGAGTATAGTAACCACTATACTGCCAAGAACTTTTGAGGCCTATTATCAAGACCACTTGGTTGCCGATCTGGATATGATGGCAAGTGCGATCGAAGCAAACCAATTAGATTTTGATCATAGGAGACAAATTATTGATGCTCGTTCCCAAGAAAGATTTGCTGGCACTGCACCGGAGCCCAGAGAAAATCTCAGAGCTGGCCATATGCTCACAGCTATCAATTTGCCATTCAATAATTTATTTGATGAGAATGGTCTACTACTATCGAAAACCGCTCTAATTAATACTTTTGAAGCCCATGGAGTAGACTCTCACACCGCAACAATTACCACTTGCGGCTCTGGCGTTACTGCCTGTACTTTGGCGCTAGCGCTGTATGAGTTAGGCAACACTGATGTTGCCGTTTATGATGGTTCTTGGGCAGAATGGGGCAATGATGAAACCTTACCCATAACTCTCTTCTAAACTTCTAAATGTATCATTTCTAAGGCTCAATAAATACAGCAACAGACTCAAGTCTGTTGCTGTTGTAGCAGTTTAAAGACTACTGTTTTGAATCTTGAGCATCTTTCATCTCATTAGTCTTCTCAGGTTTCTCCATCTTATCTGATCCTTTATTATTTGTAGACTGCTTCGGCTCTGGATCACCGACTACCCGAACTTTGCTGCCATCCACGGTATTTGAAGACATTGGCGTAACCACAACAACATCGCCAACGGATAAACCACTGGAGATAATCACTCTCTGCTCACCCCACCATGCTGGCTGAATTGTTTTAGAGGCTATAGTACGTTGATTACCACCTTCTAAAATACGAATTTTGTTATCTTGAGCCACTGCACTCACTGGCAGCGAAAGTACCGGCCGTTGTTGCTCTGGAAATAACTCCACAGACACAATTTCACCGATCTTTAAACTTGCCATATCCGCACCATTATCCGCTACAACATACCCTTGATATAGCTGAGAGTCTGACTCAATAGAATTTGAGAGGCTTTGCATCCTGCCCAATGTAACGTTCTGAGAATTGCTGTTTAACAACGAAATTTTTGCTAATAATGGTTGGTTATTAATCGAGCTAATGGCTCTGAGAACGGTTATTTGATCTTCCGACAAACTTACCTTTATGCGCTTCTCGCCATCTGACAATAATTTACCCAATGACGACCCTGTCCCAACAAATTGCCCGAGAGTAACGCCAGTCGCAGTAATTTCCCCAGAGAAAGGCGCTGTTATGACGGTTTTGTGAATTTTATCTTTTGCAAGTTTTAGTGATGCCGCGGCGGCTTTCACTGCCGCCTCTGCCGAGGCAACCTGCGGCAAACGAGCGGCTAATGGGTTAGCAGATACAGATCTACCAGTACGTTTAAGCTCTGCCTGCGCTACTTTTGCTTGAGCTCGCTCCTGTGTCAACGTAGATTGGGCATTATTTAATTGTGACTCTGCCTGTATTATTGCGGACTGAAATTCATCCGCCTCTATTCTACCTAATACCTGACCGCGCTTTACAATACCGCCAACGATAAAAGCCGGTGATAGTTCGATCAATTTTCCCGACACCTCTGCGGTTATCTCCCCAGTATGTAATGCTTCTATGGTGCCCGTCACGGAAACATCTAATGCAAAGGGCTCCAATGCAACAGTCTCTATATTCGCTAATGGCAATGAGGCCGTGCGGCCGTTCTGACCAAATTTTGCAACAGGCGGTGTAGCAGTCATAGAGCGATACATAAACAATGCACCGATGATGAAAACCACGAATACCAAAATATTTATCAGAACTGAAATACTTTTACGAGCTTGCATAAACTAAATTATCCACTGAAAGGAGTTAAAAATAATGTCATGGTTAGTAGCTATATATCAAGACTACTACCACTTTTCGCCTTAGCAGCCACGTTGTTTCTGATATATTCTGGAACAACTACAACACCCTGTAAAGCATTCAAATAAGCCTGAAGAGCGGTGCCATCTTGCAAGCCCAATACTTGTTTCATATAGATCGCCATATGCGCAGCTCTAGGAATATCATCGGCAATTTTTGTCACTCCCTGTGTCTGCAACACCTCTGCTAGAAGTGGATACTCTTCAAAACCGTTTCCTATAGCAAATACATGATCTGTTGACGTCCGGTTGGATGCGATCGTCGAATTAAAGAACTGTATTTCATCCGCTAATGGCGATACTGTCTTTGCCGAAATTACCATCTCTAGCTTATACTGTGGCAAAGAATTATGATCAACCAAATACTCATAGCTAAACAATGCGGTATATACCTGCCCCATCCGTGCATCACAGGCCACCCAGCAGAGTCCCTGTTGGGTAGCTGCAATATCACCGCCTGATTGATTATATACCGCCTGACTTGCCAACAAATGCAACGTTGGTATCGCCACAACTGCTACTCCCCAAGCCTCGCCCAATCCTTGTGCAACACTAATGGCTAGACGCAACCCAACAAAAGATCCAGGCCCCTGACCAACAGCAATGCAATCGAGTTGAGAAGCAGCCTCAGCTTTGCTAAGCGCAACTTTATCCATCACCTGCTCTATTGCTGCGAGTAATTCAGCACTCTGCTGCCTAGGCATGTGTTGGTGAAAATCAACAACCCTACCATCAACACAGATGCTAACAGAACAATGATGATGAGAGGTATCAATAGCAAGGTAATTCATCACAAATACGACTCCGAAGAAGACAAAAAATGTTCTATTTCAAGCAAATTTTTAGTCGCCGGCGCAGCATCTACAAGCGCTGCAAAGTGCCTGCCATATTGCTTGGTTCTGAGACGAGGATCGGCAATCGCTAAAACCCCCTTGTCAGCTTCATCTCGTATTAGCCGACCAATACCCTGCTTAAACAAAATAATTGACTCCGGCAATTGTAGTGTCATAAATGGATTGCCGCCTCTTTGTTTGAGGGTATCAGATTTTGCCTGTAAAACCGGATCATCTGGCGGTGCAAAAGGTAATTTAGCGATAACTACACAAGATAACGCCGCTCCTTTTATATCAACGCCTTCCCAAAAGGACTGAGTCCCTATTAACACAGCATTACCATCTTTCCTAAATAAATCTAGCAATTGATTTTTAGGCTCTCGACCTTGAATAAGCACTGTTTGCATCAATGGATTTTGCTCAAAAAATCGCGCTGCACGCTCTATATCTCTGTGAGAGGTCATCAACAAAAATGCCCTACCCTGGGTCGAATCAAATAACCCTAATAATTGAGTAAAAACTTTTTCATAATAAAGGGGGTGGCTAGGCTCAGGAAGATCAGAAAACTCATAACGCATGACCTGATTCTCATAACGATAAGGACTAGATATAACCACCTCAACACCATCGTAAATACCGATGCCTTTACGGATATGTTCAAAGCTACCACCACTCTCCAAAGTCGCAGAGGTAAAAATAGGCACTTTAGCAAGTTCCATCAATCGATTCGCAAACTTCTCGCCAGCATCCAATGGAGTGAACATCCACCTAGCATTACGTTGGGCAATTTCTAACCATCTCACCGCATCAATGCCTTCATCTGGAAAATCACTCATCTTGGACTGAGTGCTAGCTTGGTTTCTCAATCCTTGAAATTTTTTTAATTTAGTGATTAATGAAAGCACTCGTTTGTGACAGCGCTCTACATCTGAACTAGCTTTCTCTCTGGCTTTTAATTCGTCATATAAAGCAGTTAATCGCTGAATTATCTCAGATAATGCAGCGATAATCTGAGTATCATCCAGCAACGCAGACCAAGCCCAACGGCCAGGCCTACGAGTTAGCGATTGCTGCATAAATTTAGAATCGGCTTCAAGTTGGACAAACAGTGTAGATAATGCAGTAGGATTTGCACAATCTCGAAAAACCGCAGTTTT
>CAKMZF010000129.1:0-1634 GCA_929200405.1 uncultured Gammaproteobacteria bacterium
TGCAATTTAGCCAAAAACTCCAAAGTTTTGATATGCATTAGCTTGTATTGATTGGTGTTGTGATCTCTAAGTGCAAAAGAGATGTCGTGCAGTGCATTGGGATTATAACCGTCAGCAGGGGTCCAAAGTATTTCATTGACTTGTTCACCGGTCTTTGGAATGTAGATATTGACCCTTTTCTCTAATCTTTTAGCTTTGGCTAAAACCACCGCGGGTGCGGCAGTCATAGATGTGCTACCTAACAAACCTAATTGGCAGGTTTTCTGTAATAGCTTTCTACGGCTATATTGTTTGGCGCTAGCTGTTGAGCTCAGAGCAAAGGGTGTATCGTTGTCCATTCGCTTTCTCACTGTAAATGGTAATCAAGTGCGTCAGGACTTTAAGCATGTGTATTTATTATGCGACTATAGTAGTGGCTAACACTGAGAATAAAATTTAAATCTGTGTAATAGTGCCGTAATAAGGGCTATCTGTATGAGTTGTAATAAAACTGGCCAAAGACTAGTCAAATTGCAGAGAAATATTAGGGTAGATAGCAATCTGAGAAAAATAGTAGGCAAGCACTACTCATTGCTCATGCCTGAGAGATTGCTGTTAGGTATTTTTGGGTAGTAGACTCTAGCCCGAACCAAAGGCAATCAGCGATAAAGGCATGACCGATAGAAACCTCTTGTAATGTTGGGATATTTTGCACGAAGTGTGGTAAGTTTTCTAAACTTAAATCGTGGCCAGCATTTATCTCGAAGCCAGATTCAACAGCAGCTTTGGCAGATTCTGCAAAAGCCGCGGTGACCTCAGCTAATTTGATATCGTCCCCTGAGCTATAGGCATTGGCATAGGGCTCTGTATACAACTCAACTCTATCGGCACCGCTGGCTTGCATGCTTCTGATGTCATTAGGCACGGCATCCATGAAGATAGAAACCCGAATACCAAGGGATTTGAGTTCGGCAATAATAGGCTGTAGTCTTGTTATATCTTCTGGCAACCAACCGTGATCTGAGGTTGATTGGTTAGGATCATCTGGCACTAATGTCGCCTGATGCGGGCGTTGCTTTTTCACTAATGATAACCAATCTGACTCAAAAGGGTTGCCTTCAATATTATATTCTACCATCGGATATTCCTGTAGAAGTGCGCATAAGTCATGAGCATCCTGTCGAGTAATATGGCGCTCGTCTGGTCGTGGATGTATGGTTATGCCTTGTGCGCCAGCGGCGATAACGCTTTTTGCCGCTTGAGTAACAGAAGGGTATGGAAGATCTCTTGCGTTGCGCAGAAGCGCTACTTTATTGAGGTTTATGCTAAGTTTACAGGTCATAATTGCTTCCTAATTAGAGTGGCAGTAGTTATACTAATTTATTAGTACATAGAATCCATAATGTAGCACAATAAGTTTAGCAAAACAGCGGCTTCAGAGAATAGTGAATGATACTTAAATTAGATGGTCAAGGTCCCAAATATCGCCAGCTCTATCGGAGCTTGAAAACCGAGATACTCGGGGGTAATTTAAAGCCTAACCAAAAGTTGCCTTCTTCTCGTGAGATAGCGCAAGATTTGTCATTGTCGCGTAATATTGTCATGCTTGCTTTTGAGCAGCTACAGGCTGAGGGATATATCTCTAGTCAGATTGG
>CAKMZF010000129.1:1734-7581 GCA_929200405.1 uncultured Gammaproteobacteria bacterium
CGCTGTACCCCTGAGCAAATATTCGTTGTCAATGGAACCCAACAAGCGCTAGATTTGACCGCTAGAATGTTAATTAACCCCGGTGAAACCGTTGCTATCGAAGATCCCGCTTATTCCGGTGCCAAAGCTGTATTTAAAGCGCAAGGCGGTATTATGGCGCCGATACGGGTAGACAAACATGGCTTTGCCCCCAAAGCGTGGCTGCCCACTAGGAATAGATTGGCTTTCGCTTATTGCACTCCGTCACATCAGTTTCCAACAGGCGCTAAAATGCCTGTTCAAAGACGGTTAGAGTTATTACAGTGGGCCAGAGAGCAAGATACTTACATTATAGAAGATGACTATGATAGCGAATTTAGGTATGAAGGCAGTGCTATAGAAGCGGTACATGCCTTGGACAGTGATAATAGGGTTATTTATATCGGTTCTTTTTCTAAGCATTTATTTCCTGCACTAAGACTGGGATTTATTGTGGCGCCACCGATGCTCATAAAACCATTGTATGCCACTAAATATCTGGCTGATAGGCATACGGCCTTACTAAGTCAGTTAGTGCTACACGAGTTTATTGAAGAAGGGCATTTCGAGCGACATTTACGGCGTATGCGGATGCAAAACGCGGTAAAAAGAGATCATCTATTAAAAACCGTTCGTGAGATGCTTGGTAGTGAAGTTACGGTAACAGGGGCTCATTCTGGGGTGCATATCTGTGTTTGGTTTACTCAGATTCCATGCCATCTGGCCAAAACTTTTGATAAGTATCTACAGAAAAACAATATAGAGCTGAAGTTTATTGCCGACCTCAGTGAGTTGCCTGCACAGTCTGTCGCAGTATTACTGGGTTATGAGACGCTTTCTGAGCAAGAAATTACCATTGGTATTACCGAATTGGCTAGGCTATACAAGCAATTTATAACTAAACATTAGCTAGGTTATATTTCGCTATATCCAGCGCCTAGTTTGCGAGCAATACTGAGTAAACTCAGCACCAAACAAGTCAGTTAATATCTGTTCTTCCTGTTTGATATAGCGCTTTTGAATCCAGAAGATGAACAGAATAACGGGAATGGCGGCGAGTACTGTTTGCAAATAGCAAAACCAAGCGAGTAACCAAAAAACCATGCCAAGGTACATTGGGTTGCGAGTATAGCGATATATTCCCGTTGTCACTAAAGTTGTAGGGAGTTTTCGAAAGGGGATAATACCTGTTTTTTCTGAAAGAAACAGTAAGATAGCGCTACTATCTAAATAGAGTGCAGTTATGATGAAAA
The DNA here is from genome assembly GCA_929200405.1 of uncultured Gammaproteobacteria bacterium. Classification (GTDB taxonomy): domain Bacteria; phylum Pseudomonadota; class Gammaproteobacteria; order Cardiobacteriales; family CAKMZF01; genus CAKMZF01. Next base: position 3,006 of record CAKMZF010000129.1, read on the forward strand.
TCCACATCAATATAGTGCCAAAAGGTAGATCGAAATTCCCAATAGCGAGTTGCTTGAGGAGTATCATTGAAATTGCAGTAATTAGCAAACCAACAGGCGGTAATATCTTTGGGATAGGTAAATTACTTTTATTATTCAAAACTTATTCCTTCATCATCTAATCACTCCACAAGAACTATAAGTGGCCATTAGCTATTTACTCGCTATTACGTCTTCAGGTGCTTGCACTAGCTCTATTAACACCCCAGAACCACTGATAGGAAAAGCATCATTGGCTTTGGGATGAATAAAACAGATGTCATGTCCAGTCGCACCGGGGCGAATACCACCGGGAGCAAATCGAACCCCATTTTTGGTTAGCCAATCGACTGCTTTGGGAAGGTCGTCAACCCATAGGCCGATGTGATTAAGTGGTGTATTTTGCACCTGTGGTTTTTTATCTGGATCAAGGGGCTGCATTAAATCAACTTCTACTTGATGAACGCCTGAGCCTAATCTAAGGACATCCTCATCGACATTTTCTTTAGCAGATTGGAACTGCGTTATCAGTTCCAAGCCGAAAAGCTGCTGCCAAAGTAAAGACAATGCAGACTTATCAGTGCCGCCAATGGCGATTTGCTGAATTCCAAGTATTGAGAAAGGGCGTGGAGTATTCATATCAATAGACATCAAACCAATTTCTTCTTAGAGCTTTTAACTATCGCTGGTAGCAGCTTGCAGAGTGTCGCTATTAATTACAGCTTGATGCTGAATACTGCGCTCTTGGCTGCGATAAGCTTTTTTAACCATACCTTCGAGATTAGCGCGTTTCTCCGCAGGCGTTTCGCCATTGCCAATGCCGCCGCCAAACTCATAGACATTCGTCACGCCAAGCTCATAAGCGGTCATTAAGTTTTTGTGCCAAAGCACAGGGGAGAAGAGTTGAGTAAATAGTTTGCTGCGAATAGAAGTCGGGTCGTCCTCATGTGCCAAACCTGTAGTATTTGAAAGCACAGTAGTGTCTGAGTTCGTAAACGTGGTGTTATCTAAATCAGCTCTAAACTCTTTGGCGGCAGTAACCATGTAGTAAGTATGGAACGCGCCTTCTGTTTTTAGTCGAATAGCTTTCTTGCGCGGATACTCGGCTGTAAATGCCTGCTCTAGTTTTGAGAGATCATCACTAGAGCCACCAACTACTGTTTGATCTGCAAGGTTACAACCTGCCACGGCACAATAATAGTTCTCAGCTATGGGTTGGGCGATATCCACACCAACTGTTAAGGCCATCATCTCGCCTTCGCCATGTTTGCCCATTAGTTCACCGCGCTTACGCACCAATTTTAGCGCATCGGCAAAACTTAGCTTGCCAGCAGCAACTAATGCGGTGTACTCACCAAGACTATGACCTGCGGTGATATCAGCTGTTATTTTGCCATCGGAAAGCTCTTGAAACGCAGTAAGACAGGCATAGTGATGGGTCACTAGAATTGGTTGAGTATTCTTGGTTAAAGTTATCTCAGCCTCATCACCGGAGAAAGATAGCTGAGTGATGTCGAACCCCAGTATGTCATTCGCCTCAGCGTAAATATCTTTTACACTCTGAAATTGCTGATGTAAGTCGCTGCCAATACCGCTATATTGTGCACCTTGCCCTGGAAAGATAAATAAATTCATAGTTATAGACTCTTGGTTATTGATTACTGAGTTTTATTGTAATGTTGGTAATACAGTAAGAGGTATTATGCCTTATTGCGAAAAAACTGTCACAGGGCAGGAGTCATGATGTTAGTAGCAGAGCATGAAATGTAACTTGTTTTGTCTGTAAGCAATAGATAGCTATTGGTGCTGCTGATGTGAGACGGTGTGGAATCGCATAAGTCCCACACCAGTAGCAGAGTTGTAATTATGAATGATTATTCTAATTCATTTATATGCAAGTTAGCAGGGTAGCTGATTTGGTAGCCATAGCGTAGCGTTGCTTCCTCATTGGCTCCGGCCTTAATATCCCAAGCAACAATGCCTTTTTTATCATCAATATCATTGCGAGAAGGCTTTACACCTGTGCGTTTGGTGATAATTTTTTCATTCTTGGCAATAGGAAACTGCTCGGTGATAACAATATTTTGAGGACTATCATGCTGATTGCGGATGCTTACTAAGTAATGTCTCTCTACAGTTCTGCTTTTGCTAAAAATACCGTCCTGACTTTTTTTATCAGGGTCTGATCGAAAGCGAATACTTACCAGATCATCCTCGCCAAAGGAGAGTTTTACATGCTCGCCACTCTGAATCATCGGTAATCTCTGGTTGCCTATAAATTGATTATCAAGATACAAATTCGCCTGACCTGCGAGCAAAGGTGCATCACCCTTATAATCAATATTCGCGATGATTAAAGCTCTGGTGTCAAAGCGTGGAGCGCTATTTAGTGTGACATTACTGGCTAAAGTTTGCTCAGAAATAGCCATTTTCTTTTGGCTACCGCCACTCTTTAATGAGACAGCCTGTGAGAGGCGATACTCAGTCACAAAATCTGTACTAACCAACTCACTAAAGGGTGCCCGTGCTGCCATAGCGTCAGCTATAGGACTATCCTGCAAGTCAGTTTCTATCAGTTCTTCTGAATACTCTTTATGTTTAGAAGCGCTAAATCCGTTTTTATTATAGGATACGGGCATTGGAGGTTGCGAGAAATCTAAACTCCAAGTTCGTAAATCGGGTAGTTGAATATTGGCATTAGGTCGTCGGGTTGAGACAGTCATCTCAACATGTTCCCAGTCTTCGCCGGTTTGCTGGCGGATAGTAGCAGATGTGTTTACATGCACATCACCCGTTTTAGGCGCAAGCGAAAGATCATATTCCGGCACCCAAAAAGCATTATTAATTTGATACTCCACCTGTAAGGTCGCTGTTTTAGCTGTTTTACTAAAAGCAGTAAAATTTAATTTATAGCTGCTGGTCTGACCATTTCCTAGGTCATTGAGCTCCCTGCGTAATACCGAAACTTGCTTTTCAATCTCAGCAGTTTCGCGTGTTTCGTTCTCAATTTTTCGCTGATATTTCTCTACATTTTCATCAATCAGTGCCCATGCTTCGGTCCATTGTGTCATCGGTAATTGCTGGTAGCTAGTAGCACTATCTGCTTTATTGTCAGCCATGCTATTAATTAACGTAATCTGCTGGTTATAGCGCTCTATATTATGCTGTTTGTGAGTCATTTCTCTTGTCAGTTGCTCAATTTGATCCAGCAACGACTGCTGTGCTGGTTGGCTAGACTCGGATTGATGGTGCTGCTCAAGGTCTATGCTATTAATTGTGATATCAGCAAGTGGGTCACTATCGACATTATTTGCAGTGCTATCGATAAACTTTAGCCGAAGAGTGGCTGGTCGTAATTGTATTGGCAGTTGAGAAAGCGAAATTTCATTTTTACCACTGGTGAGATTTATTTCTGTTTGTCTTGTAACTTTAGCGGAGTCAGGGAAGACAGTGACGGCTTTGATCTCACTATCGAATTTCTCTATAGCCACTGCGTTGCTGAATGGCGTTAGTGATAGTAAAAGAACAGAGCAGCTCATAAAAGCGAGCCTCGGCAATCGTACAATGCGCTTTTGTAAAGGCATAGATATAGATTGAGTTTTAAAGTTTAGGATAGAAGCTATATAAGTGGCGTATGACATAAATCTCTTTCTTTGACAAAGCTATTGTCTAATCACGATTGAACGAGCAGCCATAGCTGCGCTGGATAAGTCATATTACGGTGAAATTGTTTATCCCGACTTAACGATAAAGAAAATGACTATATAGAATGAATGTATAGATCGGAAACTATCGATTTCATTAAATGGACGCCTACAATTTCATCTATTTTTTCAGCGCTGAAATTATGACGATGTTTTCATAGCTAAAATACTTGACTATATTTTTATAGTTATATATTATGGCTATGAATTTTTTGTTAAACGATAGGTGGGTATATGTCTGGACAGGTAGTTAGAGGTGATAAATATTTCTCTCGTGATAGAGATCAAGAAAAAGTTTGGCTTTCTATAGAGCGCGGAGGGCACATATTGTTGTTATCTCCAAGGAGAGCAGGCAAAACCTCGCTTCTGGCGTTTTTAGAAGATAATCCTAAAGAGGAATATGTGTTTTTATACGTCATGGTGCAGTCCTGCAATACCCAACATGATTTTTACCAAAGAGTTATTGAGAAACTCTATGACTCGGAACATATTAGGGCATTACAAAAAACTAAAAATGCTGGGATAAACTTTTTTAATAGTGCTTTTACACGAGTTAAAAGTATAAAAATTGGAAGCGCAGGGATTACCTTTCAATCTACCGAACAAGGCTTAAACCATGTTGATCTGATTAAAGTATTGCAAGCATTGAAAATAGAAAAAAAACTTGTATTGATAATTGACGAATATCCAGATGTTGTTGAAAACATTGAAGAGAAACAAGGTTCTGACGCTGCAATAGAGTTTTTGAAGACCACTAGAAGTTTGACACAGATATCGGGTAAAGAGAATTTGGTCCAAATTATTTTTACTGGTTCTATAGGGTTAACAACATTAGCCACTAAGCTCGGTGAGAG
>CAKMZF010000130.1 GCA_929200405.1 uncultured Gammaproteobacteria bacterium
CGCCGTAAACATTATGCACAAAATGGTCTAAATGAAGTAAATAAATTTATTTTATAAATGCTTGTTGAACAGTTTTTTCTCTCGTACAATCAAATGTACCAGTGCAATAGTTCTGGCACTCGTGCGAATTATAAAGGCTCAGCTTAGCCTAAGGTTATTGAAAATGCCTTTACTCACGAGCCTACACTTAGAGAATGAATAGATAAAATAGATTTGGAGAATACAAATGAAAAATTTTAAGCAAACATTACTATCGGCGGGTATAGCCGTATGCACCGTAATGGGAATGAGCGCAGTGCAAGCAGAAGATAAAATGGAGAAAATGGTAGATAGCATTCATTTTCTGATTCCAGGTGGCGCTGGCGGTGGCTGGGACGGCACTGCTCGTGGTACAGGTGAAGCGCTTACTAAGGCAGGCCTTATTGGTTCAGCGACCTATGAAAATATGTCCGGTGGTGGCGGCGGATTAGCCATTGGTTATTTGATTGAGAATGCTGATAGCAATCACAATACTTTGATGGTCAATTCTACGCCTATCGTTATTCGTTCATTGACTAAAGTGTTTCCTCAAAATTTCCGTGATTTAACGTTGGTTGCTGGCACTATCGGCGATTACGCGGCGATTGTAGTGAAGAATGATAGCCCACTGCAAAACTTCAATGATTTTGTTGCAGCATTTGAGAAAGACCCTAAGGGCACGCCAATGGGTGGTGGGTCTGCACCAGGAAGCATGGATCATCTTGTGCCTGCGATGGCGCTACAGGCTGCAGGCCAAGACCCAACAACATTAAACTATGTTGCTTATGACGCTGGTGGTGAGGCAATGGCTGGGCTATTGGCTGGTGAAGTGGCAGCGCTATCAACAGGGTTGTCTGAAGCGCTAGCGTTAGCAGAAGCCGGCGAAGTGAGAATAATAGCAGTAACTGCTGATGAGCGCGTTCCAGCTGCTAAAGACGTACAGACTTTAAAAGAGCAGGGCATAGATGCTACGTTTGTTAACTGGCGTGGTTTCTTTGCCGCACCAGGGTTGCCTGCTGAGAAGGTGAAAGCGTATCAAGATGTTATCGCCAAAATGTATGATACCGAAGCTTGGGAAGAAGTGCGTGCAAGAAACGGTTGGGTGAATATCCATAACAGTGGTGATGACTTCCTAAAGTTTCTTGAGAAGCAAGAAGAGACTATTGGTGATTTAATGAAGAAGTTGGGCTTTTTATAAATCTCTAAACACGACTTCCTTTTAGTCATATATCGATGCACATTTGCCTAAGTTTATTATCAGTAAGCAGCAAAGCAAGTGAGGATCGAATTTGCAAGGCTAAGTTATATCACTTAAATATAACTTAGCCGCATGAAAGTTTGGGGTCATCTCATGTGAGTAACGAAAGCATGAGAGTAATAGCCCGCACACCACGGCAATCGTAAATATTCAAAATGCATCTTAAATGACCGTGTTGCGAGTATTAAATAATTATAAATTTCAAAAATTGTTCACAGCTTTGGCTGCAGTTTTTGATGATGCGAGGATGAGGAGCATATTTTGGCTTTAGATAAAGTTATTGCGCTAGTGTTTCTGCTGGTCTGTCTGTTGTATGGTTACGTGGCATTTTATACGATGGATGCGACTCTACCACCATTTATGAAACATAATCCAATTTGGCCAAGCTCATTGCCGAAAATATTGGCAGTGCTAGGAATTGTGGCGTCTTTGTTTGTGATTCTGGGTAAAAGCGAACCACAAGATGAGGATGGCGATGACATCAATTACCGTCAGCTAGCAAACTACGAATATGGAAAAGCAGTAGCCATGCTGCTACTTATGGTTGGCTACGCCTTAGGCTTAAGCACGCTAGGGTTCTTGCTATCGACTTGTTTATTTCTATTTTTAGGAACTTGGATATTAGGTGAGCGCAGATGGTTGCTCTCGATAATTGTTAGTCTGATTGCAGCATTTTTTGTATGGTATCTAGTGCAACAAGTTTTGGGTATCTATCTCCGTCCACTGCCGTCATTTTTTGCAAGGTAGGTAAACACTATGCTTGAAGGATTATATCAAGGGCTGGCGACAGCTTTTTCAATTGAGATGCTGCTGATGGTAGTAGCAGGTTGTTTAATCGGTACGTTTATCGGGATGTTACCGGGTCTTGGGCCGATGTCAATTATCGCTATTATGATTCCTATAGCGATTAAACTAGGTGACCCATCGGCCGCACTAATTTTATTGGCTGGTGTTTATTACGGCGCCATCTTTGGAGGGTCAACTTCCTCGATATTGATAAACGCGCCGGGAGTGGCGAGTACGGTGGCGAGTAGTTTTGATGGTTACCCATTATCACGCTCAGGGCAAGCAGGAAAGGCGCTGACAGTTGCAGCGGTCAGCTCCTTTGCAGGAGGTACGGTTGGGGCAATCTTATTAATGATATTTGCTCCTGCATTGGCATCGGTCGCTTTAGTATTCCACTCCGCAGAGTATTTTGCGATGATGGTGGTTGGGCTATCCGCTATTGCTGCTTTTGCCGGCAGTGGCCAAGTCAGCAAAGCGATTATTATGACCATAATGGGATTAATGCTCTCCACGATTGGTGAGGGTGCGTTGTTTTTCCAACCCAGATTTACGGGAGGCGTATTGGCGCTGCAATCCGGTATTGGGTTTATTACCTTAGCAATGGCAATATTTGCATTGCCTGAAGCTATCTACTTAATTTTAGATAGAAAACGTTCAAAGCAAGGTGATGGTGAGAATGGCGGCGAGATTAAGAATCTTCGCATTAGTAAATCGGAAGCCAAACAAATAGCGCCAGTAATTGGCCGACAATCTATTCAAGGCTTCTTTATAGGAGTATTGCCTGGAGCAGGCGCTACTATAGCATCGTTCCTAGGTTATGCTGTTGAGCGCAATATTGCCAGTGAAGAAGAGCGAAAGCAGTTTGGAAAAGGCTCTGTCAAGGGTTTGGCAGCGCCTGAAACTGCAAATAATGCGGCTTGCACAGGCTCTTTTGTGCCGCTGCTAACTTTAGGTATTCCCGGCTCTGGAACGACTGCGATTTTATTAGGTGCATTAATTGCATTGAATGTTACCCCTGGCCCAAGATTGATGATTGATGAGCCCCAGATATTTTGGGGTGTGATTATTTCTATGTATTTGGGAAATTTGATTTTGCTGATTCTTAATCTACCATTGATTCCCTATATTGCTAAAATCTTGCTAGTTCCGAGGAACTTCTTAATCCCATTCATATTATTTTTTACTCTAATGGGTGCTTATATCGGCCAAAATAATGCCACCGAATTACTGCTATTAGTGGGCATGGGTGTTATTGCTACGGTGCTGAGGTTTGCGAAGTATCCACTAGCACCTATGTTGATTGGCTTTATTTTAGGGCCGATGTTAGAGAATAACTTTGCGCGCTCTATGCAGATTGCAGATGGTGTTTCGTTTATTTGGGAGCGACCTATTACCTTGGGTCTATTGATCTTTGCAGCCATACTGGTGATTTTGCCATCTTATAGAAGTCATAGGATGAAAGTGCAAGCTAAGAAACAAAACGCTATGCCAGAAGGCGATTAAGCACTCTTAACTTTCTAAATCATTCTTATAATAATTTCTCTATTGCCCTATGTTGGCCGATGCGACATAGGGTTTTTTATTGATATATTGTTGTTATCCTTTTGTTTCTATCTTTTATCTTAGAGTGCGCTAAGAACTTCTGCTTGTTGATATTAAATTTATTTGCGCAATCTATAAAGCAGGAAAATTAACAGTTTATCTAACTAAATTCGATACCTAGCAGAAGAAACATGATATCATGTCGCGCCTTTATGGTAGTTGGCGTTTTAGTTGTCTAAATTATTAGCAACTAAATTTCCTAAAGAATTGATTTTAAAATGATTTTTTAAAATCAGCGCACAAAGAGCTACCGTGAACATTATTTTGCTGTTTCTGTGGGCTACTGAGAGGTGGTGCATGGATTGCATTAGATTCATACTTAAAATTGAAGAGAAAAATCATGGCAGACCTATCCAAATATCGCAATATCGGTATTTTTGCTCACGTTGATGCGGGTAAAACCACCACAACCGAACGTATCCTTAGTCTTACTGGTAAAATTCACAAGATTGGTGAAGTGCACGATGGTGAGGCAACCACTGACTTTATGGATCAGGAAGCTGAGCGTGGAATTACTATCCAATCAGCAGCTGTAAGCTGTTATTGGAACGATCATCGTTTAAACATTATCGATACGCCGGGACACGTTGATTTCACGGTAGAAGTATATCGTTCACTCAAAGTACTTGATGGTGGCGTAGGGGTTTTCTGTGGATCAGGTGGTGTAGAGCCGCAATCAGAAACCAACTGGCGTTATGCAAACGAGTCAGAAGTAGCTCGTATTATCTTTGTAAACAAGCTTGACCGTTTAGGTGCCGATTTCTTCCGCGTTGTAGACCAAGTTAAGACAGTTTTAGGCGCGAATCCTTTAATCATGGTCTTGCCAATTGGTCGTGAAGATGAGTTCAAAGGTGTGGTCGATCTTTTAAGCCGTAAGGCGTGGATCTGGGATTCATCAGGCGATCCGATGAACTATGTGATTGAAGACGTGCCTGCTGATATGGTTGACGATGTTGAGATGTATCGTGAGCAGCTTATCGAAACAGCACTAGAAGCTGACGATGATGCCATGGAAGCTTATCTAGATTCTGGTGAAGAGCCAACTTTAGAAGTTATCAAAGCATGTATCCGTAAAGGTACTCGTGATTTGTTATTCTTCCCAACTTATACAGGATCTGCGTTTAAAAACAAAGGTGTTCAACTTGTCTTGGATGCGGTTGTAGATTATCTACCGAACCCAACTGAAGTTGATCCACAGCCAGAAGTTGATGAAGAAGGTAATGAAACTGGTAAGTTTGCACTCGTTAAGAATGATTATCCATTCCGTGCCTTGGCATTTAAGATTATGGATGACCGTTATGGCGCATTGACCTTTACTCGTGTTTACTCTGGTAAAGTCTCGAAGGGTGACACAGTATTGAACTCATTCACTGGTAAGACTGAGCGTATTGGTCGTATCGTGGAGATGTCTGCTGACGAGCGTTTAGAGCTAGATTCTGCACAGGCTGGTGACATCGTTGCTTTCTTGGGTATGAAAAACACACAGACAGGTCATACACTTTGTGACCCTAAAGATGTTGCTACGCTAGAGCCAATGGTGTTCCCTGAGCCAGTAATCTCAATCGCTGTTGCTCCTAAAGATAAGGGTGGTGCAGAGAAAATGGGTGTTGCTATCGGGAAGATGGTGTCAGAAGATCCGACTTTTGTTGTTGAGACAGATCCTGACAGTGGTGAAACAATTCTTAAGGGAATGGGTGAGCTGCATTTGGATATTAAAATCGACATTCTTAAGCGTACTCACGGTGTAGACGTAGTGGTTGGTAAACCGCAAGTTGCTTATCGTGAGACTATTACTCAACAGATTGAAGACAGCTATACTCATAAGAAGCAGTCTGGTGGTTCTGGTCAGTTTGGTAAAGTTGACTATATCATTGAGCCGGGTGAAGTGGGTTCAGGTTATACCTTTGAGTCTAAAGTAACTGGTGGTAACGTTCCTCGTGAATACTGGCCAGCAGTGGAGAAAGCTTTTGAAAACATGATGAGCGAAGGTGTGTTGGCAGGCTACCCATGTGTTGACGTGTCTTTCACGCTAGTCGATGGTGGCTTCCACGCAGTTGATTCATCAACAATGGCTTTCGAAGCGGCATCAAAAGGCGCGTATCGCCAATCAATGCCTAAAGCGGGTCCTCAGTTGATGGAGCCTATTATGAACGTTGATATCTTCACGCCTGATGATCACGTAGGTGATGTTATCGGTGATATGAATCGTCGTCGTGGCATGATTAAGAGTCAGGAGTCTGGCGCTACTGGTGTTCGCGTAAAAGTTGAAGCGCCACTTGCTGAGATGTTTGGTTATATCGGTGACCTACGTACAATGACTTCAGGTCGTGGTCAATTTTCTATGGAATTTTCGCATTATATGCCATGTCCTAAGAACGTTGCGGATGAAGTTATCAAAGAAGCACAAGAGCGGAAAGCTGCCAAAAACAGCTAAGTTAGCAAATTGTATTCTTTAAGCCCAGCTAATAGCTGGGCTTTTTTTATGGCTAGTCTTTGCTTTACTTATGTCGATGTCGGGCGAAACAACAAAACAACCGTTATTGTTTAGTAAGAAATAGAGAGCTTAGTCGATGAATTCTCTCAGTCAGAGTTTAGCTCTTGGGAAGGCTATGGCAGTGGCGATAGATGGGATACAACCATATGACTTGCCTATGATTATTCCCGTAGCATTGAATCGAATAATTAGCTGCAATACTATGTCGATCCGGATATGATTTCTTTTGATAATTCATTTTCTATTGAAAATAGAGAGCTTTGCTCTAGAGCAGGCAGAATTTGATTAAGTGATAGCAGTCACAGACGGTGGAAAAGAAGACGATAGTATTGTGATATGCGGTCTGTCAGTCGAAGATGTTCATAATGATATATTCTTACTATAACTCAGAAGTCCTTGTTAGTAGCGGCTTATATATTAAGTCTTAGCTATTTCCTTCTTACCTAGCAAGTGTAAAATTCAGGTGGATTACTTTGGTGAATAACCCTTTACACTTTATTAAATACTAGGAAATGTTATGCGCTTGGCTAATATAGAAACTTTTGCAGTGAATAATCCACATAAAGGCATTGGTGGTCAGTTTTGGATATTTGTTAAACTGATTACCGATAACGGTATTGTTGGCTATGGTGAAATATACGGCCTGCAATATAGTCCAGCGGTTATCTGTCAGATGGCAGAAGACACTTTTGCCCGCTACTGGCAAGGCAGCTCTCCTTATGATACAGAACGACTTTATCGGCAAACATACTCGGCTGGCTTTAGTCAGCGTGCAGACCTCTCTATTGGTGGTATTCTCAGTGGCTTAGAAATGGCCTGTTGGGATATTGTCGGTAAAGCACTAAACCAACCCATCTACAATCTTCTAGGTGGTCTCGTGCAGCCAAGGTTGCGAAGTTACACCTATTTATACCCCGAGAATATTACTGCTGAAAATGACAATACTATAGATTATCGCGTCTATGATGACCCAGATATCGCTGTGAAGCGAGCGCTTGATTATGCTCAGCAAGGTTTTACAGCGGTCAAGTTTGACCCCATTGGCCCCTATAGTACAATGGGTGGCTATATACTGTCGTTGGAAAAAACCGAGTTAGCAGCCACCTTTTGTGCCAAGCTTAGAGAGGCGCTAGGTAACCGAGTTGACCTATTATTTGGTACGCATGGTCAGTTGAGCACAGCCTCTGCTAAACGCTTGGCACAGAGGCTAGAGCCATACCAACCTTTGTGGT
>CAKMZF010000131.1 GCA_929200405.1 uncultured Gammaproteobacteria bacterium
AGCCTTAGCTTGTTGATCTTTTGTTGAGTTTGATATATCACGATACAGTAATGCCTGTTCCAAAAGTACTGCCACTTGATTCTGTTGCAATATAGTCTTATTAACTACATTATTGCTAGATCTAGCCAAAATCAATGACAGTATCATGAGCCCTACCAAAGCAATAATAAGTGTAACTATCCAACCACCCATTTTCAAAAAATACTGTGCTTGGAACTTGGATGCTTTGTTCGGTGAAGGCATATTTCCTGTGAAATGTTAAATTGATGAAATAATAAATTGCTTAATCTGCAAGTGAAACAACGCACAATAAATTTATTTGGCAAACTTCACAATTAGAATAACCGAGAAGTCAATTAAATATGCATTTTTGTCTCAAAAGTAAATTTTTTAATTTAAATAATTTCAGACTGATATTTTACAAAAATATAGTCGATATAAACAGTTAAAAATATAACAATCTAGCCTATTCACAACTTTTTCGATGCAAATCAGAGGAAGATAACGCTTAAGAATAGATTTAAGAAAACAGAGATAGTAAAAATCGGCTCTTCTAAATTCCACAAAAACAGTACTTAATCCGTATATATAACGATATTTTTAAGCAACAACTTGAGAATATTGCACTCAAAAAAACTACTAGGTCATCTCGGCCTTAAGAAGTCGCAGTTTAACAAGATTTACAATAACACATCTATTAACACTCATTAGTAGATGCCCTCTTAACTAGCCAACTAGGCCCTGCTCTTTAAGCACTCTGTTGGCGATGCGGAAGCACTCAACCCCTGCAGGGGCACCACAATAGGCACTAATTTGATGAATTGCTGCTTTTAGTTCTGGCAATGTTACCCCATTAGTGATGGCTCCTTTAAAATGCAATTCCCACTCCTCCATGCGATTAAGACCTGCAATCATAGTAAGGTTCATTAATGATCTCGTCTTCAGATCTAATGTCTCATCGCCCCAGACAAAACCCCAAGCCGAAGCCGTTACCCACTCCTGAAAATCTTGGGAAAATTCATTTGCCTGCACAAGGGATCTGTCTACATACTCATCACCGAGCACTTGTCTACGCTTAGCAATCCCTTTGTCATACCATTCTGGACTGTTCTTTTTCATACTTTTCTCGCCTTTAACATCCGATTAACGCCGCTCAATGCTGCCAATAAAGACGCTCTAGTAATATTAGTATGTTGGCCGACACCATAAATCACCTCACCTTCATCTTGACTGCTACCCTGTATCTGCACATAGGCCACAGCGATTGCATCACCATGTAAACCTGACTCTTTAGCGGCATGTTCCAGATAGCTGACAATTCTAAGCTCTTCTCCTAATAGCTTAGACAGTCCGGTTAAAAAACCATCTAATGGTCCATTGCCAACACTCTCTAATATCTGCACTTTGCCATTCACTTCTATATTAGCAGTGACCGTACGTAATTCAGTATCATTGTCCTCAGGCTTGGTTGTATAATCTATTAACCGATAAGGTGCTTCAAGATTCATATATTCATCTGTAAAGGCTTGGTAGATAATTGACGCACTTAGTTCTTTACCGGTACTATCGGCAACATCTTGAATTACACTGGATAATTCAACTTGCAACACTCTAGGTATTTGCAGGCCATAATCCTGCTCTAGTAAATAAGCCGCCCCAGCTTTGCCTGACTGCGAATTTACCCGTATAACTGCCTCATAACTTCTGCCAAGATCTAATGGATCAATTGGTAAATAAGGAATCGCCCATTCCTCGCTATTAGCAGTTTTACGTGCCGCGAAACCTTTCTTTATTGCGTCTTGATGAGAGCCAGAGAACGCTGTGAAAACCAACTCACCACCATAGGGATGACGTGGATGAATAGGCAATTGGTTACAGTACTCAACACAACGCATAATTTCATTAATATCAGAAAAATCTAGCTCTGGATGCACGCCTTGAGAATACATATTCAATGCCAATGTTACAATGTCAACATTGCCAGTTCGCTCGCCATTGCCAAACAATGTCCCTTCTACACGATCAGCTCCGGCCATAACCCCAAGTTCTGCTGCTGCAACTCCAGTACCGCGATCATTATGCGGATGGAGGCTGATAATTAACGAATCACGTTGGTTCACATGACGGCAAAACCATTCTATTTGATCAGCATAGCCATTCGCCGTAGAAGTCTCAACCGTTGCGGGCAAGTTTAAGATAAGCGGTTGTTCTGGTGTGGGTTGAAATACCTCGATTACAGCATTACAGACTTTTACAGCCACATCCAGCTCTGTATTGGTAAAAAGTTCTGGTGAATACTGACATGTCCACTGAGTCTCAGGTGACTGATCCATACGATCTTTAATATACTGCCCAATATCCTGTGCAATCTGGGTCACTCCATCGATATCAGTATTAAACACTACGCGCCTAAATAACGGTGCCGTCGCGTTGTAATAATGCAAAATTGCTTTCTTAGCACCTTTTAGAGACTCAAAAGTACGATCAATTAAATGCTCTCTAGCCTGTGTCAGCACCTGGATCGTGACATCTTCAGGAATCAAATCATCTTCAATTAGTTTTCTGGCAAAATCAAAATCTGCTTGAGAAGCACTGGGAAAACCAATTTCTATTTCTTTAAATCCAATCTCACAGAGCTTGGCAAACATTCTCAATTTGCGCTCTATGCCCATTGGCTCTATCAATGCTTGATTGCCGTCGCGTAAATCTACTGAGCACCAAATCGGCGGCTTATCTAACACGGCATCCGGCCAAGTGCGATCTTTTATCGCTATTGGTTCAAAGGCAGGGTATTTATTCTTTGGATTAGTAATCATTTGCTTTCCTAAACTTTTTCTATATCTCACACTGCAATAAAGTCAGCACGGAGCTGAAAAAATGCAAAAAATGGTTTCTGGCACACGCCAGCGAGATGGCCGAGTGATCCCGGCTAGGTAAGTCGAAGCAGTATTCTGAGTGTTATTGAGATGGTGTAAAACATAGTGCGAGATTAAGCCTACAACCATTTAAGGTCAAGACCTTAAACAGCAAACTTCGCCAAAACTGGTGAAAAAAGTTATTTCAGACGATTTTACGATTAAATAGCTTCATTTTATCAATGCATCTCGCCATTGATTTCCCATAAATTTAATGACGAGCTATCTGAGCAACTATTAAAAATCTACTGCAGCGCTTCTTCTGCTTGCAGATCTGCATGGTACGATGAGCGCACCATTGGTCCTGATGCCACATGTTTAAATCCCATCGCTTCACCCTGCTCTTTAAACCAGTCAAACTCCTGCGGGGTAACATAGCGAGTTACCGGTAGGTGAAAATCTGAGGGCTGTAAATATTGCCCCAAGGTCAACATATCCACATCATGGGCACGCAAATCACGCATGACTTCTAGCACTTCTTCATTGGTCTCCCCTAAACCAAGCATTAGACCAGATTTGGTAGGTACATCTGGCATTCGCTGTTTATGCTGTTTGAGTAAATCAAGCGAATGTTGATAATCTGATCCTGGACGTGACTGTTTGTACAGACGAGGAGCGGTCTCCAAATTGTGGTTAAAAACATCACTTGGACAGGTTTCTAAGATGTTCAGTGCTTTTTCTAACCTACCCCTAAAGTCTGGAACCAATACTTCAATTTTGGTATTCGGGTTCGATGCCCTAGTTTCTCGAATGCAATCTACAAAATGCTGCGCCCCACCATCACGCAGATCATCTCTATCCACAGACGTAACTACAACATACTTCAAACGCATAGATTGCACGGTCTCTGCTAAATTTTTCGGCTCATCAGCATCCAGCGCTAGCGGCCTGCCATGTGCAACATCACAGAATGGACAACGTCTGGTGCAAACCTCACCCATAATCATAAAAGTGGCTGTTCCCTTAGTAAAACACTCACCAAGATTCGGGCAAGATGCCTCTTCGCAAACAGTCGCTAGCTTAGCATCGCGTAATATTTCTTTGAGTTGTAATACCTCTTTGCCACCGGGAAATTTAGCGCGAATCCAAGAGGGTTTGCGCAATTTCTCCGCTTTCGACTGCGGTTCAATTTTAATCGGAATCCGCGCCATTTTGGCTTCGCCTTTTAGCTTAACACCCGGCTCTACTTTGGCAGGTCGTGCTTTCTTTTGGTGATTGATAGTGATGCTTTCAGACATAAATTTTTCCGATGGATTCTGCCGAGCAGGTAAAATAAGTTTATTTGAAGATCACTCAGTAACTACAGCAGTAATCTTAATCTCTAGATTCAATAAATCGCAAAGAGATAATAATAGTTGTGATCGTATTTGGCTATACTCTTGGGTCGATATTGTTCTACCAAATAGTGACTGCATGTCTACTATTGGCATCCCAGCATAGCCACATGGATTTATTTTCGTGAATGGCGACAAATCCATCGCCACATTTACACTAAAACCATGAAAGCTCTTCATTTGTCTAATTCGCAGTCCCAGTGCTGCTATTTTAGCTAAGCTAGACCTATCATAGATACCGGGCGCGCCCTCTTTACGCACAGTATCTAGCCCAAAGTGACTCAGACTATCTATAACTGATTCTTCTATACGGTGGACTAGCGATTTCACACCAAGGTTCTTTTGTCTTAGATCCAATAATGGGTAAATAACTATTTGACCAGGCCCATGATATGTTACCTGCCCTCCTCTATCAGTTTGCACTACAGGAATGTCTCCGACATTCAATAGATGCTCAGCTTTACTAGCCTGCCCTAAAGTAAACACAGGTGGATGTTCAACAACCCAGACCTCATCAACACTACCAACTGTTCTATTATTGGTAAAATCAGACATTTGCTGCCAGACTTCTTGGTACTGTCTTGTTCCAAAGTCTTTGACAACACATGTTGTGCGAATAATATCATTATCTATCATTATTAGCGCGATTTATAGCAATCGGTAATCAAATCTAAAGGTACCCAACTATAATGTCCACTTAATCATTTCATGCGACTCTAAACGGCGATAAAAATCATTTAACCTCTCTCTACTACTGGCTTCAAAATCAAACGTTACCGATAGATACTTACCGTTACTAGACGTTCTTTGCTTCATCATATCTTTGGTGACAACCTGCTCAAACTCTTGGCATATATCACTTATGACATCAAATAAGGTAGGTTTATTAAATCCAGCGACTTTAATAGGTAATGTAATGGGATAAATAACTTCTTTGCCTTGCAACACAGCTGGCTCCAAGGTTTTTGATGACTCATTAGCAACTGTGTTACTATTATTTACTAAAAAACTTCCATCGTTTCTCGAATTTGCCATATATATTTATGCCTTTGTAGTGGTTTTAGTTGTCGCTGTTAATCACACAAGGTACAATGATAAAACTTATTTGTGTGAAGTCAAAGATACTTGGCCAAAGACTGTAAAATGCAGATTACTTTCACCAAATTAAATCTAGCGATTGGCTACATAATAGCATCGCAATATTACGAATACTTCCAAATAAGATCGAATTGGTGTTGTTCAGACATAACATAGCTGTGCAACAAAAAACTTGGGATTTTACCCACAATTGCGCTAGCAAGCTTGGAGCTGCCGCGCTACACGTACTGATTTTCTGCCAGACTAGTGATTTTGTAAACTGGTAACAAGCCGCTCTTTCGCAACAAAACGTAAAAGATGCGTAAGACTTGTAAACACATTGAGAACCAGCCAAGCTGACAACTTGGCAACGTGCCTGCACGGCGACTCTTAGGCCGACAGTATATCTGTTGCTGGCTTTAGGAGACGTTACATGAAGAGAATGTTAATAAATGGTGCGCATGCCGAAGAAATGCGTATCGCCTTGGTCGATGGTCAAAAGCTCTATGATTTAGATATAGAATCTCGCACCTCTGGTCAAAAAAAATCCAACATCTATAAAGGCATTGTTACCCGAATAGAACCCAGCCTTGAGGCAGCTTTTGTAGACTATGGCGCAGACCGTCATGGTTTCCTACCCTTCAAAGAAATTGACAAATCATACCTATCAGGTGACTATGCAACTGCACCCGGTCGCCCGAATGTTAAGGAAGGCCTAAAAGAAGGCACCGAAGTCATTGTTCAGGTCGATAAAGAAGAAAGAGGCAACAAAGGCGCTGCCTTAACCTCGTTTATTTCACTAGCTGGCCGATACTTAGTTTTAATGCCAAACAACCCCCGGGGCGGTGGTGTTTCTCGTCGTATAGAAGGCAGTGATAGAGCTCAAATCCGCGAAGCCTTAAATGATGTTTCCGTACCCAAAAGCATGAGCACTATTGTCCGTACTGCTGGTGTCGGTCGCACCTCAGAAGAGCTACAGTGGGACTTAGATTATTTAGTGAAGGTCTGGGAAGCAGTCAGTTCGGCCGCTCAAGATAAAAAAGCCCCTTTTCTTATCTATCAAGAAAGCAATATCATCATTCGTGCGCTTCGCGATTACTTCCGCAAAGATATCGCTGAAATTTTAGTAGACACACCCAAGCTGTTCCAGCAAGCGCTTGAGTTTGTACAGATGGTAATGCCAGATGAGCAGCACCGCATCAAACTGTATCAAGATGAACTTCCCCTATTCACTCGCTATCAAGTCGAAAGTCAAATTGACTCTGCCTATCAACGAGAAGTTAAGCTACCTTCTGGTGGCGCATTGGTTATCGACTACACTGAAGCCTTGGTTTCGATAGATATCAACTCCGCACGCTCCACCAAAGGTGCGGATATCGAAGCCACTGCTAGACATACCAACCTTGAAGCCGCAGATGAAATAGCAAGACAAATGCGCCTAAGAGATCTTGGCGGCTTGGTCGTGATTGATTTTATCGATATGGAAAATACCAAAGCACAACGAGAAGTGGAAGCCAAACTTCGTGACGCCTTAGCGGATGATCGTGCTAGAGTACAAGTTGGCAAAATATCACGCTTTGGTTTGCTAGAGCTTTCCAGACAAAGATTGCGCCCCTCTTTAGATGAAGCCTCACACATCACCTGCCCGCGCTGTGAAGGCCAAGGTAGCATTCGAAATATTCAGTCTATTTCATTAGCCATTGTCCGCTTGATACAGGAAGATGCCATTAAAGATAAAACTGGCCGCATTTTAGTCCATGCCCCGGTCAAGGTAGCAACCTACCTACTCAATGAAAAACGCAAGACGTTACATAAACTTGAAGACACGCATAAAATCAACATTGCGATAGTGCCAAGTGAAGCGCTAGAAACACCACACTTTACAGTTATCAGGCAAAGAGATGATGATGTTGAACTCACCAGCAACTTCAAAAGCTATGAATTAGAGCTAGACACTGCCAGCGATGACGATGACAGCTTAGAGCAGCAAAACACTAAGACCGTACAGCAAGCAGCCGTACAGTCAGTGTCTCACTCTGCACCAGCGCCAGC
>CAKMZF010000132.1:0-2247 GCA_929200405.1 uncultured Gammaproteobacteria bacterium
ATTTTTCCAGAAATTTTCGAATCAACATCCACTCAAAACACTCAAGCTTTGTTCAGTTTCATCCAAGCCAAACTTTGATAATATCTCACATCTCTACAACGATAAGGAGATACTATGAACTTGGTAGCAGGGGATATTGTTGATGTAGTGGCGCCAGCTTCTCATATGGCAGCTGAAAATTTTGCTCTATTAGAAAAATCTCAACAGCTTTTAGAGAGTTGGGGATTGGTGGTGCGTCTTAAGGTGTCAGCCGATAATCATTTTTATTTGGCAGGTGATGACACCTGTAGAGGAGCTTTGCTAAAAGAGGCTTTAGAAAGCCCAGAGAGCAAAGCGATTTTTTGCACGCGCGGTGGCTATGGTAGCCCAAGACTGTTACGCCAACTGCATAAGCTAAAACTCGCTTCACCAAAATTTTTGATCGGCTTTTCTGATATTACCAGTTTGCATCTTGCTTTGAATAGGCTCTATCCCGAGTTTAAAACAATACATGCTCCTAACATTGCAACAGTGCAGTTTTTAGGGAATAACAAAAGCGACTCTGCTGAGATTAATCAACAGGCGCTGTATGATTTTCTGTTCCGCTTTTCTGATTCCCTAACCAAGTGCCAACCTCGATTTTGCGAAACGCTAACTTTTATAAAACCGACACAAACAAAAGCTCAGGGAATCTTAGTGGGGGGCTGCTTGTCTTTGGTTGTCAATAGTATTGGCACGCCTTATTTCCCCAACTGTGATGGTGCTATTTTATTTTTGGAGGAGATTGCAGAGAAGCCTTATCAGATAGACAGAATGCTGCATCAACTAATTAATGCAGGCGTTATGGATAAAATTAACGGGCTTGTCTTTGGCGATATGGTTAACTGCGTTGATGGCAAGCATGAGCTTTTTGATATCGTGAAGGATACTTTCCAAGACTTTTCATTTCCAATTGCCTATGGGCTTCCTTGTGGTCATGGTGCCGTCAATAAACCGCTGCAACTGGGCATTGAATATATACTTGATAGCCTGAACTGCTCTTTATCGTCAATCAGTTAGGTTCATAGGGTTGGTTAATAGCGAATGCCTCTGGGGTTGAGCCTTTTTCTTCCAGATGCCTCAGCTTTTCTTTTGCCTCTTCTATTGTGGGAATATGGCCCTTGGGTATCCACCATAAAACCAGATGATTACTTTCTAGTTTAGTGAACCATTCTTTTTTTCGACGCATAAATGCCAAATGATCACTGCTATAGACGTAGTTTTTCAATGTTTCGACATCTCGCCAAACCGACATATTAATCACTATAGTGGGATCACTAAACGCCTCTATCGCCAGTGCGTCTCCACTCTCATCTTTCAAGCGCCATATAAAACCATCTGCTTGTTCTGCTAAAGCATTAAGGCGAGAGATATTTTCAACAAATTCCGCCAGCAAAGGGTGATCCATTCGCTCTTTGCCCTTAGCGATATTTAGCTGTGCTAATTGGTACGTCATCCTGTCTACTCCCTCTTTTATCTATATTGTTTTTATGACCGGCGGCTCTACAGTAATTCCTTACATCAACTATCGCTCTATCTTATCGCTTTTCCATTCTCAGCAGTGATAAATGACAACCGCTTTGACTGTATTTGCTTGAGTCTGACTTTAGATGCACAACGAAATTTTGACTACTCCTCATCAACTGCTATTTTCTGTAATAGCTTATCTATCGCCATCACACGAGTCTCGACCTGCGGCAGGGGCATTTTGATTTTTATCACATCTTGGCCATCTAACTGATAACGCTGATGCTCGCTTTGAATCAACAATATCAGTTTTCCGGGGTCGATCTTTGGCGTTTTGTTAAACAGAATTCTAGCGCCTTTATCATTAGCCGTTATCTTTAAAATACCGTAGGTCTTAGCAAGAATCTTCAGCTCGGTAACTAAAAACAGAGTCTTAGTCTCATCCGGTAGTAACCCAAATCTGTCTATCATCTCTATCTGCAACTCATGCAGCTCACTCTTCTCGCGACAGAAACCAATGCGTTTATATAGAGTTAATCGGGCATTGATATCTCCTAGGTAGCTCGCGGGAATGAGGGCAGGCAACCCTAAATCCACCTCAATACTCATATCCAACGGTTCTTCTAACGCTGGCGTGTCGCCTCGCTCAATGGCTTTTATTGCTTGCTCTAGCATTTCTATGTACATTGAGAAGCCAACTTCGGCGATTTGCCCACTTTGGTCATCGCCCAAAATCTCTCCTGCTCCGCGTATTTCCATATC
>CAKMZF010000132.1:2347-7189 GCA_929200405.1 uncultured Gammaproteobacteria bacterium
GGTTTTAAAGCGCGATAACTCTTCAATGCGAATAGGCCAATCCGCAAAGCGATCCATAAAGTTTTGCGTGTGTTGATGCGTCAGCAATGTCGTTGGTGATAGCACTACTACTTGAAATCCAGCCATTACCGCAACAAACGCAGCACGCATAGCCACTTCTGTTTTGCCGAACCCGACATCCCCACAAACCAAGCGATCCATTGGCTCATCAGAGCACATGTCTTTTATCACATTGGCAATCGCCGCTGCTTGATCTGGCGTTTCCTGAAAGGCAAAGCCATTGGCAAAGCTTACATAAGATTCTTGATCTAGAATCATCTGATTGCCAGCGCTTCTTTTACGACGCGCATAAACATCTAGCAACTCAGCGGCAGCATCACTGGCTTTCTGCAAGGCCCGTTTTCTTGCGCGGCTCCATTGCTCAGAGCCAAGTTTATGCAGTGGTGGATTATCTCCACCACCAGTATAGCGACTCAACAAATGCAGACTGGTCACTGGCACATAAAGTTTGGACTCCTCTGCATACTCAATAAGCGCATACTCATTCGCTTGCCCGCCAACATCCATAAAAATCAAACCTCCGTAGCGGCCGATTCCCTGTTGCTCATGGACGACTGCATCGCCTATCCGCAGCTGGGTTAAATCTTGAATAATCGTATCAGGATGTCGACTGGATTGGCTTTGTCGTCTAGCTTGTGGCGTCCATTCCGTGTGCAGCTGACCCTCGGTAATCAGCAGCACTTCATCTGCGGTAGTAGATGATTTTAACCACAAGCCATTGCTCAGCCCGCCGACCGTGATAAATATATTATCCTCTGTCTCTTGGTGGGGCTGATGTTGCAGGCTTAAAAAGCCATCAACTGTTTTCGGCTGTATTTCAAACCGCTGTAGGGTTTCTATCAGCACTTCTCTACGGCCATCACTTTCAGCAATGAAAGCGATTTTACTATTGGGACTTTTTTTCGCTCGATTAATGAGTTTTTGCAAGCTCTCGGCAGGTGCCTCAGCTTTATATTGCAGGCTAATATCTGGCAGCTCTGCAAATTGCTTGGGTATATCCTTTACTTTACTGCTCAGCTGCACAACTGCCAAATTGCTGAGGCTGTGCTGCCACTCCGCCGTGGTATTAAAAAGTCTCTCGGGTGCCAGAATCGGTCGCTGTAAATCATAACGCCTTGCCTCATATCGGCTTGCCACTTGTTGCAGGAATTGCTCCCCAGATTCAATAACTTCTGCACATTGCACCACTATGGCATTCTTAGGGAGATAGTCTGTTAAACCAGAAGTCGTTTCAAAAAACAGAGGGAAATAGTATTCAATACCGCCAGGTGTTTTGCCATCACTCACACTCTGATATAAGCCACTTTTACTAGCATCTCCCTCAAATAGCTCACGATAATGCTGCCTGAAAATCGATATTGACTCGGTTGTCATCGGAAATTCACGCGCTGGCAATAACTCTATTTTGTCGGTTTTCTCGGTGGTTCGCTGTGTCAGCGCATCAAAATAGCGAATACTCTCGATTTCGTCATCAAATAATTCCAGTCTTATAGGGTTTGGTAACCCCGCCGGAAACAAGTCCACAATGGCACCGCGCACACTGTAGTCACCAACTTCATGCACTTGAGACACATGCTGATAGCTCGCCGCATCTAATCGTAATCGAAAACTGTTGATATCTAATCGATCACCAGTATTTAGCATTAACACATGGTGAGCCAGAAAATCTGTCGGTGGTAGCTTTTGCAAACAGGAACTAATGGGAACAATTAATATACCGGCATCCCAAGTTGGCAAGTGATGCAATAAGCGCAATCTTGTGGCGATGATATCTTGATTCGGTGAGAACACATCATAGGCCAATGTCTCCCAGTCTGGAAATATGGAGACTGGCCAGTTCTTATGAGCAGTAAAGAATTGACACTCCGTCTGCAATCTATAGGCACTCTGAGCATCATTAGTCACCACGACTATCGGCTGATGTGATGACCCCGCCAACTCACTAAGCGCATAGGCCAACTCAGTAAGGTTTACGGTAGGGCCAGAAAGATGCTCGTGCGCATCAGGTAACGGCAGGAGAGGCTCAACGTCAATAATCAATGGAATAACTCAATTTTCAAATAGCAAAAAGGCCGAATTGCACGCAATACAGCCAGATTAAAAAGGATTAGTGTAGCTTATTTTGCTAACTATAGGGGTCTGTGGATTACAATTTCAATAAGAAATTATCTGTAGGGTATGCTTGGGAAATGATGGATATTAGCATTGCAATCCAATAATCTTAAAATGTCAGGAACAACTAAAAATAACAGATAGGCTTTCATGAGGCTTTAATTTTGGCAAAAAAAAGCAGCGATAAACTAATGTTTATCGCTGCTAGAGCCTTATTAAGCTCTATTATTCGGCTTTTTTCTCTTCCGTTTCTTCGTTGGTGAAGTCGTAAAGTTCGACTTCAAAGACCAACACTGAATTGCCAGGAATATCGCCTTGTGGAATGCCTCTTTCACCATATCCGAGCTCAGCTGGCACATAAAACTTAAACTTACTGCCTTTATTCATTAGTTGCAGACCTTCTGTCCAACCCGCAATGACTTGATTTAACCCAAATTTAGCCCGCTTACCACGTTCAATAGAGCTGTCAAACTGCGTACCGTTTAATAGCGTACCCACATAGTCTACTTCTACCTGTGCGTTGGCGGCTGGCTTGTCGCCTTTACCTTCTTTTAGCACTTCGTACTGTAAACCAGAGTCGGTAACGGTCACGCCATCTTTTTTAGCATTCTTTGCTAAGAAGGCTTCAGACTCGGCTTTAGCTTTGGCTTGATCTTCAGCGATTTTTTTCAGGCTGGCTTCTTGAAATGCTTGTTCAAACTCAAGAGCAACAACACTTAGCTCATCATCTGACAATTTAAGTTTGTTGCCTTTTAACGCTTCGGTAAATCCCGCTATGGCAATGTCTTGGTCTATTTCATAAAGCGAGTTTAGCTGTTCCATGCTACGACCCAAATCTACACCTAGGAAATAAGAAAAACGTTCTTTATCGCTGCCAAACTTATCTGAGCCATTAGTAATCTTTTCTTCGACTTGGTTTTCAGCCTCGCTAACCGTTACCGTGCTAGAGAGTTTTGCAGACATGGCATCTGCCAAAGAATTTTCTGTCTCTGATTTTTTGCTATCATCAGACCACGCTAAAGCAGTTGTGAGTGTCATAGCTAATGCTGACAATAGGAAACGTTGACGTTTAATTTGCATAATTATCCTCGATATAAATTTATTTTCACCAGACCCGCTTTATCATAGCAGAGCTTGCTACAAGTCTTTTATCTATATGGCACTCTACACCATAGCATGTTATTTTCGCTTTTGCCTAAACACTCAGATCTCATCTAAACAAACAAGTAGCGTTTAATTGATTGGCACAAAAATAACAATATCAAGTCTTACTAATCAAAAGCAGTATCAAAGGTATAGTTAATTCAGCATAGAGTGTAAGTGCTGCGAGTTTATGGTAGCTTAATGGTTACAATAATCATTAAGCACATTGACTTTGCTTATTATAACGAAACATCATTATCTAATCTCGGAGTAAATATGGCAGACACGAACCGCGACTTTGCAGAGAGTTTCTTAGATGTAACTGATCGCAATCAAGTCACCAACACCAAATGGGAAAAGTATGCTGGCCAAGATATTTTGCCGATGTGGGTCGCTGATATGGATTTCCCATCACCGACACCAATTATCACGGCCATTAAAGCTAGGGCTGAACATGGCATATTCGGCTATCAAGACGAACCACAACCAGCTTTGGTAGACGCTGTACTACAATATATCTATAAACATTACGACTGGAAAGTAGAACCTGAGTGGTTAGTTTGGTCGCAAGGCATGGTGCCGATGTTAAACGCTACATCTCGCGCCATTATAGGAGACGGTGGCAAGAGCATGACACTTACTCCGGTTTATTATCACCTCTTTAAAGGGCCTGACAATTGGGTGCAAGCACCTGAAGATAGCATCCGCGTTTCCCTGCGATACACACCAGAAAAAACGGAGCCTTGGGATATCAACTGGGACGCTCTTGAAGCTGCTGTTACCGCAGATACAAAACTATTCATGCTCTGCAATCCTCATAACCCTGTCGGCATAGCCTATAACAAAGAAACGCTAACCAAACTTACTGAGTTCTGCTTACGCCATAACCTAATACTCTGCTCTGATGAAATTCACTGCCAGTTATTACTCAACAACCAACAACATATTCCCATCGCTAGCCTTTCGAAGGAAATTGCCAATCAAAGCATTACCTTAATGGCGCCCAGCAAGACCTATAATATTCCCGGCCTTGGTTGCACCTTTGCCATTATTCCTAACCCAGAGTTGCGCGCCAAGATAGAAGCAGCTCGTGCAGGTATCTTACCTGTTGGCAATATCATGGGTTTCATCGCAGCAGAAGCTGCGTATAGAGATTGCGATAAATGGTTAGAAGATCTTATCGGGGTTATTAACAGCAACTACCAAACACTACATAGAACACTGCAACCCTACAACAAAGTAAAACTTAACCCGCTATCAGCCACTTATCTCGCTTGGCTAGATGTCACAGACTTACATCTAAATAATACCGCTGATTTTTTTGAATCTTTTGGACTAGGACTGTCTCCCGGAGACGACTTTCTGCCTCCAGAGGGCTACGATTTTGTACGCATCAATCTAGGCTGTCAGCCCAGTCAATTAGAAGAAGCATGCAGAAGATTCACTAAAGCACTAGACTCAGTTTTATAAATATATTTAATGATCTTCAAAATTTATTTAAAGTCTTATATTTATAATCATTGTAAG
>CAKMZF010000133.1 GCA_929200405.1 uncultured Gammaproteobacteria bacterium
ACGCCGCCGGCGTTGATTGTCTGCTCGTGGGCGACTCTCTAGGTATGGTTATACAAGGCAATGATGATACTCTACCCGTTACCATAGAAGACATGATCTACCACACTCGCATAGTTGCCAATATAGTCAAACGCGCTTGGGTAATCGCAGATATGCCTTTTGGCAGCTACACCAGCAAAGTTGATGCCTTTGAAAATGCCAAAAAATTGATGCAGGCAGGCGCCAAAATGGTCAAAATGGAAGGCGGTGAATGGCTGTTGCCTATTGTAAAATTTCTCACCGAACGCGGTATTCCTGTCTGTGCTCACCTTGGGCTGACCCCACAATCAGTGCATCAAATCGGCGGCTATCGTATTCAAGCCAAAGACGCTGATGGCCAAGCCCAACTACTCAAAGACGCTAAAGACCTAGAAGCAGCTGGTGCAACCATGCTGGTACTTGAACTCATGCCATCTGTCCCCGCGCAACAAGTCACTGACGCCTTGCAAATACCAACAATCGGTATCGGCGCAGGTAGTGATACTAGCGGCCAAGTATTGGTAATCTATGACATTATCAACCTATATCCGGGTAAAAAAGCGCGCTTTGTAAAGAACTACTTAGCAGGTAAAGATAACATCTTCGACGCCATTGCAGACTATGTTTCCGAAGTGAAATCTGGTGCATTTCCTGCGGCTGAACATAGCTATGAGTAACGACAATAGCGATAGCAGACAAAACTCGCTAATACTCAGTCAAAAATATTTTCCAAACAGAGATTAAGCAAAATCCCAATGACCAAGTCAAGCATACAAGTTAGCCACACCATCGCCGATATTCGCAACGCGATTGCTCAATACAAAGCAGAGGGAAAACGCATTATCCTCGTACCAACGATGGGCAATTTACACGAAGGCCACCTAGAGCTAACTCGCATGGCCAGAGAAACCAATGATGTAGTCGTCACCAGCATCTTTGTGAACCCTCTGCAGTTTGGTGCTGGAGAGGATTTTGCAAGCTATCCGCGCACACTAGAGAGCGATGTCGCCAAGCTGCAATCTGCCGACGTCGAAATGGTTTTCGCGCCAAATGTTGCAGAGCTTTATCCCTTTGAACAACGCTTTACCGTAAGCCCCAACCCTGACCTCTCAACAATCCTAGATGGCGAATTTCGCCCCGGACATTTCGAGGGTGTTTGCACAGTCGTGCTAAAACTACTCAATATTACCCAGCCCGATGCAGCCGTCTTTGGACAAAAAGACTATCAGCAATTGATGATACTAAAACGCATGGTGCAGCAGTTCGCCATGCCAACTGAAATCATCAGCGCCCCAATCGTTAGAGCCGCTGACGGGCTAGCGCTCTCCTCTCGAAATGGTTATCTAACTGACAACGAACGAAAACAAGCCCCTTTATTAAACCAAGTCCTACAAGGTGTCGTTGAAGACATTGCCAATGGCTTACCGATTAGCCAAGCTGAAAAATTGGCACTTGACAAGCTCACTCAAGCACATTGGGTACCAGACTATGTCATGGTTCGTCGCCAAGCAGATTTGCTCGCACCAGTCGCGCACAAAAAACAAAGATTGGTTGTATTAGGAGCCGCCAAATTAGGCAAAACACGACTAATCGACAACATTGAAATTGAAGGACTCACCTAAGCTATTAATTAGAAAATTCTGCCACTGCTGCAAACTCTTTTTGATACCACGTTGTCACACCTCCGGAAATGACAGAATCAAATCAAAGAAATTTCGGATCATCAGCAGATTCACTAGACCAAGCCATCGGCAACTGAAGATTCAGAACCATAGCTCGCCCCAAACCAGTCATATCAACAGCCGTTTCATCCAAAACCTTTACTTGCAAGACCTGCAGAGATAAACCTAATAAAGCGAGAAATCATCTACTATAATATCGAAAATACCCGATATTTCACTTGCAATTCGGTGGCAAATGAGTATGGTACGGCTCCCGCTCAAGCGTCAGTTATGGTAATCATAGGTTTACTCATGTGGATATTCACTGGCCAATAGAGCCGCGGCCTAGCCGCTTAACCAGTGAGACAATATGCCCAGCAAAAAAAATGCAGACTCAGTAGACTCTACTGCGTCCGAAATTCT
Source organism: uncultured Gammaproteobacteria bacterium (assembly GCA_929200405.1). Lineage (GTDB taxonomy): Bacteria > Pseudomonadota > Gammaproteobacteria > Cardiobacteriales > CAKMZF01 > CAKMZF01. The sequence goes on from CAKMZF010000133.1 coordinate 2,103, forward strand.
GTTTACCGATTTACAACTTCCCGAACCTATCCAAAAAGCCATTTCTGATTCTGGCTACACTACTCCTTCTCCTATTCAAGCACAGGCCATCCCTTCGATATTGGAAGGCAAAGATTTAGTCGGCTTGGCGCAGACTGGCACCGGCAAAACAGCGGCATTTTCATTGCCTTTGCTAGCACGGCTAAAACCCGGAGTAGGTCACACCCAAGCGATTATATTGGCACCGACCAGAGAACTTGCAATGCAAGTGTGCGAGGCGATTAAGACTTATGCCAAATATCTCCCAAAGCTCTCTGTATTACCTATTTATGGTGGCGCTAGCTACAAAGCTCAATTAGATGGCCTGCGCAATGGCGCAGATATTGTGGTTGGCACCCCTGGTCGTGTGATCGATCACTTAAACCGCAAGAGTTTAAAGCTTGAGAACTTAGAGACGTTGATCTTAGATGAAGCGGATGAAATGCTACGCATGGGCTTTATCGAAGATGTAGAAATGGTGCTAGAGCATACGCCAGAAACGCGTCAAGTCGTGCTTTTCTCTGCGACTATGCCGCCAGCGATCTCAAAAATTGCCAAACGTTATTTAAATGATCCGGTCGAGATTCGCATTGTTTCAGAAACAACGACTGCTCCCTCTATTGATCAAGAATACTGGTTAGTAGATCGTGTGAATAAGAACACGGCTTTGCGTAAATTCTTAACCATCAAAAACTATGATGCGGTTATCTTATTTGCCAGAACCAAAGCAGCGACCGAAGAGCTTGCCGATACCCTGAACCAATGGGGTTATAGAGCCGCTGCTCTAAACGGGGATATGAATCAAGCGCAGCGAGAAAAGACTGTTGAGATGCTTAAACAGGGTGGCTTGGATATGATTGTCGCTACCGATGTTGCTGCTCGCGGATTGGATGTAAAGCGAATTTCATTGGTAATCAATTATGATCCACCAAGTGACCCTGAGGTTTACACTCACCGTATTGGCCGTACTGGCCGTGCTGGCGCTACTGGAACTGCACTGCTATTTTTGCGCCCAAAAGAGCGCTATATGATCAAGCAAATTGAGCGTAAGACTCGCGGTGAAATCAGCAGAATTTCACTACCTACAGATAGCGAGATGCAAGCGCATTTTCAAAATGCCTTTGTGGAAAAACTACAGCATCAGTCAAACGACAGCGACGCATATGAAAAAGTAGTTGCCGATTTGCTTGAGCAAGCAGATATGGATATTGAATCCTTGACCCTTGTGCTTGCCAAGATGCTACTTGCCAACACACCGCTCGACCCTGCTTACCAACAAAAATTAGCTATCTCTGAGGCAAAAGGCCGTGCGGCAAGAAATGCTAGAATCGATGAAAGCCGAGAGCGTAAGGGACATAGAGGAGATAAAGACTCCAGATCAAGACGTGACAGAAATGATCGCAATGACAGAGACGACAATAGAGGTAACCGCAAAGACCGCCGTGATAAAGCCGATGGCAATAAAAGCAACACTCTGCGCCTTGATCCAAAAGCCAAGCGCAAAGGCAATAAGAGCACCAGCGATATCCCTATGCAGCGCTTTGAAATCCCTCTGGGTGCCGATCAAGGCGTGCAACCAAAGCATGTTGTCGGCTGCATTGCCAATGAAGGAGGCATTGAGAGTAAATATATTCAAAATATTGAAATTGGTAGCGACAAAACTTATGTGGAGTTACCTGACGGCATGCCAAAAGATATTTTCCAGCTACTCAAGAAAGCAAGAATATTAGGTCAGAAGATGAATCTAAAAGTGTCAGACGACTAGTCTTGGCTACTTGTCGATATAAAAAAGCCCAGCTATCACGCTGGGCTTTTTGTTGTTACTAGCAAAACATGAAACTGATAAATCCTACACTACTTGGGAGCATAATCATCGGACTGAGAAAAGTTCTGGGCGATAGTCGGTTGACCTGCGGTAAGACCGCAGTCTACAGGCAAACACACGCCAGATATGGCTGCCGATGTATCGCTACATAAGAACAAGACAGTTGCCGCGATATCTTCTGGCGTAGCGATGCGACCCAAGGGATGCAACCTTGCCGAGTCAGCAAGCACCTCAGGGTTTGCTTCTGCTCTGGCATTCCATGCCTGTGTTTTTACGGTTCCCGGCGCTATAACGTTCGCTCTCAAGCCAAACTTGCCATATTCCACGGCCAAGGTTTTGGTAAACTGAATAACACCTGCTTTTGCCGCACTATAAACGGGATGACCAAATGTATGCAGACCATTCACCGAGGCAATATTCACTACAATGCCCTGCTGCTTTAAGTCTTGCTCAAACGCTTTAACACACTGCAGCGGCGCTTCCAAATTTAAAGCAATGTCACGGCGAATGCTCTCAGCACTTGCCGATTGAAAACTCTCTGAAAATGCCGCTCCAGCATTATTCACTAAAACCTTTACTTGCCCCAGAGAGGAGATGTCGTTACTTAGTTTGGTTATATCGGCATTGGAGGTTAAATCATAGACAAAAGCTTGCGCAGCATGACCTTGCATGCGTAAGCGCTCTGCCACCACTTCTGCTTGGGTGGCATTAATATCTACTACCGCTATCGTATAGTTTGGGGCTAATGCGACAGCAATAGCCTGCCCTATATCACCAGCAGCGCCTGTTACCACCGCGACTGCCTGTTTGCTCATCGCTAAAACTGCCTCTTCTCTTTATTTTGTATTAATGTTCCACCTTAAAGCTCAGCGTTATGATAAACGTTTTGCACATCATCATTGTCATTGAGCATATCTATGAACTTCTCAAACATCTCGATATCCGCAGCCTCAGTTACCGGTGTTGTTACTTGTGGAATAAATTGAATCTCATCTACATCAAAATCAATTTCTCCGAAGGCCTCTAGCAAAGCAGTTTTGGCTTTAAAATACTCACCGTGCGGCGTGAAAACAGAAATCTTTCCATCTTCATTTTCAATATCTGAAACATCGACATCTGCCATCATTAGCGCATCTAATGCTGCCTCTTCATCGCCTTCAAACACAAAAATAGCGCTGTGATCAAACATATGCGCCACTGAGCCTTGGGTGCCAATCTTACAACCTGTTTTGGTAAAGCACATGCGCACATCACCAAAAGTTCGATTCGGATTGTCCGTTAAACAATCAATGATCGCCATCGTGTTGCCTGGGCCATAGCCCTCATAACGTGCTGGCGCAAAATCTTCACCACCACCACCTTTGGCTTTATCAATGGCTTTATCAATAACATGACTAGGTACTTGGTCTTTCTTTGCACGCTCTATCAGGCCACGCAAAGCCAAATTACCATCAGGGTCTATGCCACCAGATTTAGCGACTACATAGATTTCTCGGCCGTATTTACTGTAAACTTTGGCTTTAGCATCAGAGGTCTTTGCCATTGATTCTTTACGGTTTTGATACGCTCTTCCCATTAATTTTCTCCGCTAAAAATAGTCATTCTACAGCAATATACCCTCGACAGAACAGCACCTAATTAAGTTTTATCTCCCTATAGTGTTTCAGTCACAATATCACGGATACCTCTAGATAAAATATCAAACCAATAGATAACCTATCTGCTTGCAACTTGCAAGTTGCAAGTTTCTTCCCTATAATTATCTATCCAAATTAACCTTCGACCTTAATGGCACTGTACTCTACTATGGCAAAAACAGCTGATCCCTCATCTCGCTCCTGCTGCCCGCTTTATAGCGCTTTAGCAGATTTAGGCGATCGTTGGACGTTACTTATCATTCGTGAGCTACTCGTTTCACACACTGCAACTTACAGCAACTTACTGGGCATGACTGAAAAAATCGCCACCAATACACTGGCAAATCGCTTAACAAAGTTACAAGTTGCAGAAATAATCACTAAGAACGCGGCGAATAATCAATTTTCCCTAACCCAAAAAGGGGTTGAGCTAACGCCCGCGCTGTTAGAGCTGGCCGTTTGGGCTTCTAAATATGATAAAGATAGCAACCTACCCCCTGATATTGTCGAGTGGTATGACCGCCTACTCACAGACCGTGATGCTTTTTTGACTGACATACAACGTGACATTGCCCAAGCACAACAACAATAAAAGTTCATTTAAATACTTAAACCTAATTCTCATTTTCTAAATACTGGAGAGCTTTATGTCAACCATTACCATTAACGATCAATCTTTTGAGATTGATGCCAGTGACAACGTACCGTTGCTTTGGGTCATTCGTGACCAAGTCGGACTAACTGGCACTAAATTTGGCTGCGGCATTGCCCAATGTGGCGCTTGCACTGTGTTGCTAGACGGCATACCAGTGCGCAGCTGTTCTTACCCTGCCTCAGCGGTGCAAGCAAATGCAAAAATCACCACTATCGAAGGTTTAGGTGATAATGCCGAAGCAGCGGATACTGCGATACAAAAAGCATGGCAGGAGCATCAAGTACCTCAGTGTGGCTACTGCCAATCTGGCCAAATCATGGCAGCAACGGCGCTACTCACTAACAAACCAAACCCAAGTGATGAAGATATTAACCAAGCCATGAGCAATATTTGCCGCTGTGGCACTTACCCACGCATTAAAGCAGCGATACAAGATGCCTCTAAGATGATGCAAGCCGCTGGAAATACCACTGAAAACAAGACGGAGGTGTCAGCATGATCGGGCGTCGTAAATTCCTAATAGGTGCAGGCGCTACGGCAGCTGCTTTAGCACTTTATGTATTCTGGCCCAAGACGCCAGTTCGCACGGCAGGTAAAGCGGGCGAGACTGATACCGAGCGAAAAGGCTTCTGGATACAAGTCAGAGATGATGGCAAGGTTGTTTTTCAATCGCCATCTATCGAGATAGGCCAAGGCACCCACAGTGGCTTTGCACAGATTGTGTCACAGTATTTTGATGTGCCTTATGGTGATGTCATTGTTGAGGATGCACCGGCAGTTGATGGCTATGGCAACCCAGTTTCAATGAATATACACTTGACTGGTGGTAGCACCAGTATTAGAGGTTTCTTACAGCCGCTAACAGATGCCATGCTACAAGCGCGCCAGCTAATGATAAATGCCGCTGCTCAGGAGTGGAACACGGACAG
>CAKMZF010000134.1 GCA_929200405.1 uncultured Gammaproteobacteria bacterium
GTGTTAGAATTTACGGCAACTATAGTATTCTTACGACATAACTCAGACATAAGGCTCAATGCTGCCAATGGCTCAATTTATCTTTACTATGAACCGCGTTTCTAAAGTGGTTCCACCCAAAAAAGAAATCTTAAAAAACATCTCTTTATCGTTTTTCCCCGGTGCAAAAATCGGCGTGCTTGGCCTAAATGGCTCAGGTAAATCTACGTTATTAAAGATAATGGCCGGACTAGATACCGAATTTGACGGTGAAGCCAGAGCACTAGCTGGCACTAAAATTGGTTATTTACCACAGGAACCTCAGCTAAACCCTGACAAAGATGTTCGCGGCAACATCGAAGAAGCAGTTCAAGAAACCAAAGATTTACTGACTCGCTTTGATGAAGTCAGCGCTGCTTTTGGCGAAGAAGATGCCGATTTTGATGCTTTACTCGTTGAACAAGGAGATTTGCAAGACAAAATTGATGCCATGGATGCATGGGATTTGGATCGCAATTTAGAGCGTGCTGCTGATGCGCTTCGACTCCCGCCTTGGGATGCAGATGTCAGCAAACTCTCTGGTGGTGAGCGACGCCGTGTAGCGCTGTGTAAATTACTATTAGAAAAGCCAGATATGCTATTACTAGATGAGCCTACCAACCACTTGGATGCTGAATCTGTCGCTTGGTTGGAACGCTTTTTGCATGATTACACTGGCACTGTGGTTGCAGTTACCCATGATCGCTATTTCTTAGACAACGTGGCAGGCTGGATTCTAGAGCTAGATAGAGGCCAAGGAATACCTTGGGAAGGCAATTATTCCTCTTGGCTAGATCAAAAAGGTCAGCGCCTAGAACAGGAAGACAAACAGGCTAAGTCTCGCACTAAAGCAATGAAAGAAGAATTAGAGTGGATTCGCCAGAATCCCAAAGGTAGGCAGTCAAAATCTAAAGCTCGTGTTGCTAGGTTTGAAGAGCTCGCTTCGCAAGAGTTCCAAAAACGCAATGAAACTCAAGACTTATACATACCTCCCGGTCCAAGACTTGGTGACGTTGTAGTAACAGCTGAGAGCATCAGTAAATCATTTGGCGAGCAACTGCTAATCGATGACTTAAGCTTCAATTTACCTCCTGGTGGTATCGTTGGTGTCATTGGCCCAAACGGTGCTGGCAAATCAACTACTTTCAAGATGATGGTTGGCCAAGAGCAGCCTGACAACGGTAGCATTCGCCTTGGCGAAACTGTTCAACTTGCTTATGTTGACCAATCTCGCGACTCACTAGATGATAGCAAAACTGTCTGGGAAGAAATTTCTGATGGCCAAGATATTATCAAAATCGGCAATTACGAAGTTCAATCTCGTGCTTATGTCGGTCGATTTAACTTCAGAGGTGGTGACCAGCAAAAGCGCATCGGAGAGCTATCTGGTGGGGAGCGAAATCGTGTTCACCTCGCAAAACTGCTACGCTCTGGCGGCAATGTTTTGTTGCTGGATGAGCCTACCAATGACTTGGACGTTGAAACATTGCGTGCCCTAGAGGAAGCGCTGTTAGCTTTTCCAGGTTGCGCTGTGGTTATCTCGCATGACCGCTGGTTTTTAGATAGGCTAGCAACGCATATGCTAGCTTTTGAAGGTGACAGTCAAGTGATATGGTTTGAGGGCAATTACGCCGAGTACGAAACTGACCGCAAAAGAAGATTGGGCGTTAGTGATAACGAGCCAACTCGCATTAAATACAAAAAGATTCAATAAAGATATTATTGAATCTTTCGAATAACTTGAAATAATAACGAATTGTAATTTTGCTTTTTCAAAGACCCAATAGGAAAACGGCATGAGCCAATACCAACAACAACTCGACACATCAGGACTCTCCGCAAACAGTGCCACTTTTATAGAGGGACTGTATGAATCGTATTTAGAAAACCCTGAGTCCGTTTCACCGGAATGGATGACTTATTTTGATAAATTAATCGCCAGCAGCAATCTTGACCAAGATCGTGACGTGGCTCATAGTCAAATCATTGAATCATTTATTCGATTAGGGAAACTGCAAGGCAGCTCATCATGGTCGGCTAATGAACAAAATATGGAAGCCGAAGCGGCGCAGAAGCAAGTTAATGTACTTAAACTACTAACTGCTTATCGGCAACGCGGTCACCACGCAGCTACTCTAGACCCCATTAATCTTCGGGATGAAACTGAAATTCATGAGTTAAATCCAGCCCATCACGGCATAAGTGAAGCAGATATGGATATGGAGTTTAACACTGGCACCTTACAGCTTGAGCCGACCATGAAGCTCCGTGACATGATAGATGTTGTCAGCAAAATTTATGCTGGGAATATGGGCTTTGAATACATGCACATTACAAAGACCGAAGAGCGTCGCTGGTTACAACGCCGCATAGAGGCAACTCGTGGAGATTTCACCCCAAGTACAGATGTGCAAAAACGCTTGCTCAAGCAACTTGTGGCTGCCGATGGCCTTGAGCGTTATCTCGGCACTAAATATGTTGGCCAAAAACGTTTTTCTTTAGAAGGCGGTGATTCTCTAATTCCATTGATGGATTCATTAATCCAAAGCGCTGGCACTACCGGCGCACAAGAAGTTGTTATCGGCATGGCGCATCGCGGGCGCCTGAATGTGTTGATCAATACTCTTGGAAAATCTCCAGCGGATCTATTTGACGAGTTTGAAGGTAAGAAGCGTTTTGAAGGCACAACCTCTGGTGATGTGAAATATCACATGGGCTTCTCATCTGATGTCACAACTCCCGGTGGCAATGTCCATCTTACCCTTGGCTTTAATCCTTCGCATTTGGAGATTGTAAACCCAGTAGTGGAAGGTTCAGTAAGAGCACGCCTATTAAGGCACCGTGGGGAACAGCCAACAGGTATGTTTGAAACCGTATTGCCTGTTTTAATACACGGTGATGCTGCATTTGCTGGTCAAGGCGTGGTGGCGGAAACTTTCCAGTTATCGCAAGTTCGCGGCTATCGTACTGGCGGATCCATCCATGTAATTATCAACAACCAAATAGGTTTTACTACCTCAAACCTATTAGATGCTCGCTCTACTCATTATTGTAGTGATGTTGCTAAAATGGTTCAGGCGCCTATCCTCCATGTAAATGGAGATGATCCTGAGGCTGTGCTATTTGCTGCACAACTGGCGGTTGAGTATCGTGCTGAGTTCCAAAAAGACATTGTTATCGATATGGTCTGCTATCGTCGCTTAGGTCATAACGAAGCAGATGAGCCGTCGGCAACCCAACCGATGATGTATAAGAAAATCAAAGCGCACAAAACACCAGCAAAAATATATGCCAAAAAACTAGAAAGCAATAATGTCATTGATAATGGTTATCTTCGTAAAGTAGAAGACGAGTATCGCAGCAAACTAGATAAAGGCGAACAAGTCTCGCCAAATATTATCGAAGGGCATGTCTCGTACCCTTGGGCAGTAAATTGGTCTGGATTTAATAAAAAACGCGAATGGTATACTCCTGTTGATACTACCATCACTGCCGCAAAACTTACCGAGTTAAGTGATGACATTCTGAGCTTACCTGATGGTTTCAAAGTTAATGCTCGAGTAAATAAGATTCTTGAAGACCGTCGTAAAATGGCTGCTGGTGAAGTAGATTGTGACTGGGGTTTCGCTGAAAATCTTGCTTACGCTTCATTAGTAGATCAAGACTATAAAGTCAGACTATCAGGTCAAGACGCTGGACGTGGCACGTTCTTCCATCGCCATGCCGTCTTACACCACCAAGAGACTGGCGAATCTTACATTCCCTTGAGAAATATGGACAATGTTCCTCCGACAGCATTCACTGTCTTGGATTCGATATTATCTGAAGAAGCGGTGTTAGGTTTTGAATATGGCTTCTCATTATCAGAGCCACAAGCATTGACCATTTGGGAAGCGCAATTTGGAGATTTCGCTAATGGTGCTCAAGTGCTTTTTGATCAGTTCATTAGCTCTGGTGAAGCCAAGTGGGGACGATTTACTGGACTAACTTGCCTATTGCCTCACGGCTATGAAGGCCAAGGGCCTGAACACTCCTCTGCTAGGCTTGAGAGATATTTGCAACTTTGTGCAGAGAAAAATATGCAAGTCGTTGTACCATCAACACCGGCTCAATGTTTCCATATGCTACGCAGACAAATGGTCAGAGATTTCCGGATGCCGTTAATCGTAATGAGTCCAAAAAGTTTATTACGCCATCCATTAGCCGTGAATCCTATCTCAGACTTTACTGAGAGAAGCTTTCAAACTATTATCGATGAAATTGATAATCTTGATTCGTCTCAAGTTAAACGTCTCGTGCTTTGCTCTGGCAAAGTCTATTACGACTTGCTGCAAAAGCGCAGAGAGCTTAATCTGCAAAATACCGCAATCATTCGCATTGAACAGCTTTATCCATTCCCTAGAGCAGAGTATAAAGCGTTAATAGAGCGCTATTCCAATGCCAGTGAGTTTATTTGGTGCCAAGAAGAGCCTCAAAATCAAGGCGCTTACTATCAAGTAAGACAAAAATTATTAGAACCATTAAAACATGGTCAGAATATAAAATATGCAGGTAGAAATGCCTCTGCTTCTACCGCTGTTGGCTATCATGCTGTGCATGTAGAGCAACAAAATAAATTGGTCAGCGATGCGCTAGGCCTTCCACCTGTAACCAATAACTAATCGTAAGGTTGATAATATGAGTATTGAAGTTCGCGTACCCGCCCTTCCAGAATCTGTAGCTGATGCAACGGTATCTGGCATACATAAAAATATTGGCGACGCTATCGCTAGAGATGAGAATTTTATTGATTTAGAAACAGACAAAGTCGTTTTAGAAATACCTGCAACTACTGATGGTTCGGTCACCAAAATCACTATAGAAATTGGCGATCAAGTTAAAGAAGGGGATCTTCTTGCTATTATCAGTGAAACTGCTGATGCACCTGTTGAGACAGCTGAAGCGTCATCCGCAGTTGAGCCTGAGCCCGCAGCTAGTACTGATGCAGCACCGGCCGGTCCAGCAGCACGAGTATTAGCAGAAGCTAATGAGCTGCAAATAACTGACATAACTGGCAGTGGCAAAGATGGACGCATTTTAAAAGAAGATGTTCAGGCACAGGCATCTCAGTCAGAGACAACCAAACCTGCCCCTGCTAAGCAACCAGAAGCCCAAGACATACCATCACAGACAGGTAACCGCGTCGAACAACGCGTACCGATGACTCGACTACGCCAGCGCATTGCCGAGCGCCTTGTTCAGGCACAGCATGAAGCAGCCATGCTAACGACATTCAACGAGGTTGACATGACAGAAGTCATGAACCTGAGAAATGTCTATAAAGAAAAATTTGAAAAGAGCCATAGTGTCCGCTTGGGCTTTATGTCATTCTTCGTAAAGGCAACTATTGAAGCACTAAAACGCTATCCTTCAGTAAATGCCTCAATAGATGGCACAGATGTCATTTATCATGGCTATTATGATATCGGTATTGCTGTTTCATCACCTCGTGGTTTAGTGGTGCCGATTTTACGCAATGTTGATCAAATGTCATTTGCAGAAATCGAATCAACCATTAATGAATATGCGGCCAAAGCCAAAGAGGGTACATTGTCTCTAGATGATATGACCGGCGGCACTTTCACCATTACCAATGGTGGCGTATTCGGTTCCCTCTTATCAACGCCTATATTAAATCCACCTCAGAGCGGCATTTTAGGTATGCATAAAATCATGGAAAGACCCATGGTTGAAAATGGACAGGTAGTTGCCAAACCTATGATGTATCTAGCGCACAGCTATGATCATCGCATCATTGATGGCCGTGAAGCTGTTGGCTTCTTAGTGACTATCAAAGAAGCGCTAGAAGATCCCGCTCGTTTATTATTGCAGATCTAACATTAACTAGGAATTTGAGGTTATTATGACCACTGAAAGTTTTGACGTCATCGTTATTGGAAGCGGCCCTGGAGGCTATGTTGCAGCAATTCGTGCTGCACAACTGGGGCTAAAAACTGCCTGTGTAGAGCAAGAGCAGAATGCTGAACAAGGCCCTGCTTTTGGCGGCACTTGTTTAAATGTCGGTTGTATACCCTCAAAGGCTTTACTACAATCATCAGAGCATTATCATGCTATTCAGCATGATATGGCAGCGCATGGCATTACCGTAGACAATGCCAGTATCAATATTGCAGAAATGCAAAGCCGAAAAGCTGGCATTGTTAAGCAAATGACTGGCGGCATTGGCATGCTATTTAAAGGAAACAAAGTTGAGACCTTGTTTGGCCATGGAAAAATAACGGCTGCCAATACTGTAACGGTTACGGCAAAAGATCAAAGTCAAAAAAACTATTCCGCTAAGCACATTATCATCGCAACCGGCTCCTCCCCTGTGGATATTCCTATCGCGAAGGCGGATCATAACCACATCGTTGACTCTACCGGCGCGCTTGAGTTCACGGAAACCCCAAAAACGCTTGGTGTAATTGGAGCTGGCGTAATAGGCTTAGAACTAGGTAGCGTCTGGGCCAGACTTGGCACCCGCGTAACTTTGCTTGAGGCAATGCCAGAGTTTCTCGCAACAGCGGATAAGAATATTTCTCGCGAAGCCAGCAAGCAGTTTAAAGCGCAGGGTTTAGATATTCAACTAAATGCCCGAGTGACCAATGCCGTAGTGCAAGACAACCAAGTTCATGTCACCTATGAGTCCGAAGGTCAATCTCAATTATTAGTTGTCGATAAACTCTTAGTCAGCGTTGGTCGTCGTCCAAATAGCAGAAATATTTCTTCAGAATCGCTCGGGTTAGCATTAGATGAAAGAGGTTTTGTTAATGTTGATAACTACTGTAAAACCAACGTACCAAATATTTGGGCTATAGGCGATGTAGTTAGAGGCCCAATGCTTGCACATAAAGCCTCTGAAGAAGGCATAGCCGTTGCAGAAAGAATAGCAGGTAATATAGGCCACATAGACTTTAATACCGTTCCTTGGGTTATCTACACTCAGCCAGAAATCGCATGGGTAGGCAAAACAGAAGC
>CAKMZF010000135.1 GCA_929200405.1 uncultured Gammaproteobacteria bacterium
ACTTATGAGTTGAGCTACACCATCTGTGATGTAGTTAACCCAAGCAACTGTGATATAGCAGAAGTGACCGTTGTATTGTCAATACCAGAGATAACAGCAACAGATGACAGTGCTACAGTAAATGGTTCAGACGCTTTAAACGGTAAAACATCGGTGATCACCAATGTTCTAGTGAATGACCAGATAGCTGGAGTTAGTGCAACAACTACTAATGTGAACATAGAGATAGCTAGTACAGTTGTAACCAATGCTGCGGGAGATGTTGTTAATGTATTAACACTCAACTCAGATGGTAGTGTTGATTTGTCAGAGCTAACCCCAGCAGATACCTATACTCTAAATTATGTAATATGCGATAAGGTAAATCCGACTAATTGTAACTCAGCAGTTATCACTGTAGTGGTTGGACAGCAAGAGATTGACGCTGTGGATGATAGTGTTGTAGTCAGTGATGGCGATGTGCTCAGTGGTAAGAACGATATCATTGAGAATATTCTAAGTAATGATCAGCTTGGTGGGGATAATGCCAGCTCTGCGAATGTAACGATAAAGACGGAGGTGACAGAAGTCAGAGATGGCGCAGGTAATGTTGTCTATGGTGTGCTTAGTGTAGATGAGGATGGCAGTATAGATTTATCAGCCAACGCCAATGCAGGCAGTTATACGCTTACCTATCAAATCTGTGATCAAGTCAATCCCAGCAACTGTGATATAGCTGAGGTAACAGTACAGATAACAGCCCCAGAGATAGTGGCAGCAGATGATAGTGTTACGGTGAGTGTTGATAGCTTGCCTAGAGGGGCAAATGGTATTATCGCCAATGTGCTTGACAATGATGAGTTAGGCTCAGATGTAGCAACTATAGCCAATGTGATATTAGATCCCCATAACAGTGCTGTTATCAATGCGGCAGGAGATATTGTTGATGATGTGATCTTGCTCAACAGCTATGGTCGAGTAGATTTGTTGCCAAATGCACCAGCAGGGACTTACAGCCTTACTTACAGAATCTGCGATTATATTAATCAGAGCAGTTGTGATACTGCTGTTGTGACGGTTATGGTGCCGGTGCTAGAGATTGAGGCTGTAGCTGATAACATGATTATTACTGTTGGTTCTAACAGTGATGTGAGCGTGTTAGCAAACGACCTGCTTAATGGTCAAGCGGTTGATACTGCTAGCGTGACTATCCAGCCTACACCAAGTATTACCAATGCCAATGGAGAAATCGTTAGTGGAGTTTCCCTAACAGGTTCCGGTATAGTGGCGGTCGAGCAAGGCGTTCCAGCAGGTATTTATACAGTAGAATACGAGATATGCGATATCATTAACTCAAATAACTGCGATACTGCGATTGTGCAAATTACAGTGCCTGCACCGGCAATCAATGCTGTGCCTGATAGCATGACAATTCCAGCAGGTGCGAACAGTGATGAATTAGTTCTTGCTAATGATCTACTTAACGGCCAAGTAGTGAGCACCAGTACTGTGACTATCCAATCTACATTGACCGTTACTGACTCTAATGGTGACACTGTTAGTGGAATCGCTGTTCTTGATAATGGGACGGTTACCGTTGAGCAAGGTGTTTCCGATGGTATATACACCATAGTATATGAGATATGCGATAACATTAACTCAAGTAATTGTGATACTGCGATTGTACAGATTACAGTGCCAGCACCGACAATTAATGCTGTGCCCGATAGCATGACAATCTTAGCAGGTACTAGCAGTGATGAGCCGGTGTTAGCGAATGATTTACTCAACGGCCAGTCAGTGAGCACCAGTACGGTGACGATCCAGCGTTCACCAACTATCACTAACGATAGTGGTGAAGTGGTTGATGGTATTAGCTTAGCTGAAAATGGTGTTATTGCTGTTACAGCAGTTGTGCCAGCTGGTAATTATGTTGTCGAGTATGTGATCTGTGAGAATATTAATCTCACGAATTGTTCAACAATAAAGGCTGCTGTTACTGTTCCAATGCCGGTTGTGGTGGCAAATGATGATATTGTAGAGCAAATTAATTTAAGTGAATTAGAAAGTGACAATCTGTCTAATATTGTCAATGTTTTGCTAAATGATGAAGTAAATGGCGAGGAAGCTACCTCCGATAGTATAAGCATTGTTTCATCCGTTGCTACTGTAACGAACTTAACAAGCATAACAAGCATAACGAGAGCTGGTGATAATGAGTATGAAGTAGATGTGATTTCGTTAAACAGTGATGGCAGTGTTGATGTCCATGCTGATATATCTATTGGTACTTACACGCTGACTTATAACATCTGTGATGTAATCAATACAACTCAATGTAGCAGTGCTAAAGTGGTGATTGCGGTGGTTTCGAATGCTGAGCAGCCACGTCCTGCGCTCATAGATGATGAAATTACCGTGATATCATCAAGTAGCAGTACCACTGTTTCCTTCCTTGAAAATGATGATAACTTGCCGGAAAGCTCTGTAGTGTCGGTATTTGAGCCATCTCATGGAACGGTTGACCGGGATGATCCAAAGAATACGCCTGATAATCCTCTAGATGATATATTCATTTATACGCCAGATGAGGGTTATAGCGGTAGCGATAGTTTTACTTATCAAGTGTGTGATATATCAAACAAATGTAGTACAGCGACGGTATCGATAAACGTTGAGGAGCCTGCGGTGAATCAGGCTGAAACTACAGCAAGAGTCGTGCTGTTTAAGACAGTAGATGAGAGTCAGGTTTTTGTAGGCGATGTAATCACTTACAGCTTAGAGATTTCTAATCCAAGTGATATGTCGGCTGCAGTCCGTATTATCGATAAGCCTGCCAATGGTATTGAGATTATGCCAGAAAGCTTGAAGATTAAAGACTCAGAGCAGTTGCTTACACTTATTAAGTTGGGTACTGGGGAGCTGCAAATCTCAGGTGTGGATAGCGAGATTACTATCGAGTCTAAAGCGACAGTTGTTATTGAATATCAGGCTTTAATTAGCACAGGTGCGGCAGTTGGTGATTTAAATAATACCGCAGTTGTCAAAGTAGCAGATACCGAGATATCGAATGTCTCCACGGCTAGTGTGTTGATGATAGAGGACCCAGTATTCGGTTTAGCTTCTATCACGGGTAAAGTTTATAACGATGTCAATCATAACCAGAACCAAGAACCTGAAGAAGCAGGGGTTCCTGGTATTCGATTAGCCACGGTGACTGGTGAGGTTATTATCACTGACCGTTACGGTCGCTTTACCATCCCTAATGTTAACAGTGGTGTTACCGGTAGTGGAGATAACTATATACTTAAACTAGATGAGAGTAGCTTGCCTGCTTGTGCAAAAATTACCAGTGAAAATCCGCGGGTAATTCGTTTGACTCGCGGCTTAATTAGCCGAGTTGACTTCACCCTAGATCTTGGTGGTCACAGTGTTGATGCATCTAGCGGAATAATCGAATCAGATCAAGTAGAGCTAATAGATACGATATACTTCAAAAATGCGGAAGATGCGATTGATGTTGAGCAACTTGGTCAGATTGAGCAGAAGTTATCCGCGTATAGAGGTGACAAAGGTATTCGAATTCAGATATCGGGTCATACTGATAATGATCCGCTGAGAAGCGAGGAGTATAAGATCCGTTACGGAGATAACTACGGTTTAGCACAGCATAGAGCACAGGCAGTTGGTAGGCAGCTCATCAGCAAGCTTCGTTTGCCTAAAAACCAAGTGGAGTATATTGGTTATGGACCTGATAAGCCGATAGCAAGCAATGCCACCGAAGAAGGGCAAGCCAAAAACCGTCGAGTTGAAATATCCATAATTAAGCTTAGGAGTCGGGAAGCTAAGGTCGGAAAAATCGCTAGCGAAGATTGTCAGAAGCAAGAGAAAAGCCGTGTACAGATGATTAATCGAGATACCACCGGTTATGTGAATCGTACTAAAATAGAGAAAATTACCTTAACAGATGCATTCTTTGAGAAAGGAAGTATATTGGTTAAAGACATCGGCCGATTGCCAGATCTCGTAAGAGTACTGGAGAAAAATGGCGGTAAGATTGAGATTCAGTCTGATAATCCAGCGCTGAGAATTGCTAGAGCCGCTATGCTGCGTAAGCTATTGCCTAACTGGATAGAAATTAGCCCATAAGTTCTGGAGGAGCTTTTCTGAAACAGCAGCATAGACAAGTAAATACAGGGCAGAGTCGTCACTCTGACGTTGAAAGTAGTGATGAGATTGAGTATCTCAGCTGCTCATTTCAAAAAGACGACTCTCAGTTCTAGCGAATTCAAACCGCCAATGGTGACCTTCATATAGCTCTGAAATAGGTGCTTTAGCATGTATAAATAATGTGGTTCCTTTGTCATAAAAAACATCAATTAACAGCATGAAGCGTCGAGTTATATCTCTCTGTTCGTCCATGAGCACTGGCACATTGTCCAGAAAAATTGTTTGATAGCGCTCAGCAATCTCTATGTAATCTAGTTGACTTCTAGCTGTCTCGCAAAGAGAGGCAAAATCAACCCAGAGGCGGTTATCGGCCTCAGCATATACCTCAATATCACGGGCTTGAACATGTATGTTGGTTGTAGACTCTGGCGGCGTGGTTATTGCAAATTGGACGTTGAGTAGCTTGGTAAATTCAGTTACCTCTTGCTCGGTGACAAAGTAGCGCTGATGAATATTAGCCAGCGTCAACCGGTAATCGGTTTGATGATCTAAGTTAAAAATATGAAAAACTGACTCGATATGTGCAATAGCCGGTAAGAACTGTGCTCGCTGCAATCCATTTTTATAAAGCTCACTGGGCTGAAAATTCGATGTGGTAAATATCATCACACCATGATCTTGCAAGCTCTTCAGGATCTTGCTGAGAATCATAGCATCGGTAATATCAGAGACCAGAAATTCATCTAAGCAGAGTATATCTACCTTTGCTGCAATTTCTCTGGTTACCCAGAAAATTGGATTGTCTTTCTGATTTTTATGTTGATGGCGAGTGTTTTGCATGCCCTGATGTATAGTCTGCATGAACTCGTGAAAGTGCAGCACTTTGGCTTGGGGAAGTAGCGCTGCAAACTTGTGCATTAAAACAGTTTTGCCGCGGCCAACATCACCCCAAAGATAAATATTATCAAGTTTTTTGGGAAGCTGTTGCTCATCGGCAATGGCTGCTGAAAACCACTTTTTCCAACCCGTACTTTCGTTATTGGCAGTTTCGGGAGGGTGATTTAACGGCGATGCTTTGTGATTTTTGAGTTTGAGCGCAATCTTTTGGAGATTTTGCCAGACCGACTCTTGCGCGGAGTCGAGTGTAATATTATAAGTCATATTATGGTTGAACTAATGCTTTGCTAGCGAAAATAAGGAACTTTAATTTCTTTGGCGCAATAAATCAAATAGAACCGAATATTATAACTTGGGTTCAGGCAGGGCTTGCAGCATGGCTGTGGAGAGCTTATCAATATCACGAGTAGAGATAGTCTCTGTTATTTTGCTTAGAGCTTGCTTGGGTAGCCATACGATAAAGCCTTTGGGTAACGGTGAACTAGAGCGCCAGCCCGCGTCTAAGATGGCGGGATTTAATGGCTCTAAATCCACTTTTGTATATTTCCACTGTGCTAACAAGTCTTTGAGTAAAGTGTCTTTAGGGAGAATGAAAGCTGCAATATCTAGGGGCGACTGCACCTTTACGTTGCCGAAATATTTGTCTCGATTATGAGAGATATAGCGAACTGCGATGAGTTCGGGATAAAAGTTGCGAGAGGCAAAGCCAAAGTTTTTACCTCGATATTGATTATGTATATTGCCCAAGTCTGATCCGGCAGCCTTTTTGGCTTTGCGCATACCGCCGATTCCGTGGTTGTAAGAGGTCACAGCCAGCGGCCAGCTGTCTAAATAGCGATAGCCTGCTTGCATATATCTAACAGCTCCTCTTGCTGAGGCAACAGGGTCCACGCGCTCATCTACAGCGGGGCTTTTAATCATAAAAATATCTTTAGCACCTTTGGTAAATTGCCACATGCCAGTTGCATTGGCACTTGAGGTTACGCTATTGCGAAATGATGATTCGACATGAGGTAGATAGGCAATGCCATGAGGCACATTTCCAGCTTTAAAAAGTGCTTTAAATAACTCGATATATTTCGCCTCGATCTTTAGTCCTTTGAGGTAACGGCTTCGTTGACCTCGTTGATATCGTAGTCGTTCTGAAATGCCCGAAATAGCGGACTTACCAGCAACTGCGACAATTTGATCATAGCGTTGTTGTTGCTGTAGGCTAAGTGGTGTTTTATTGGCAACTGACAACTCCAGTGCTTTTAGCTCTTTTTTCAGTATGGACTTTTGTTGTCTGAGGTGCTCTCTATCGGAGTCTGCGATTTTATCCCCACTATTTATAGAAGGGGTCTGCACAGTTTTATAGATGATTTTGAGGTATTGGTCATCGTGATAAACAAAATCGTGAAGGTCCCATTTTGCAAAAACTTTTATCCAAAAATCAACATTGGGTTGTAACGATGCGGAAAGCGTTAAACCACTCCTAACATCGGCGATGATTGGATTGTCGACAGCCGTCTGTTTTGCAGTCATTACTTTAGCACGAGTTTTTTTAGTAACTGTTTTAGTAGGTTTCTGTGCTGGCTGCGAAGCTATCGCCGCGATATTGTTAGATTGGTTTAGTTTGTGATCGGAGAGTCGCTTGGTATTAGCTTTGATCAGAGGTAGCGGTTGTGGAGGATTTTTATTGGTAATGCTTGCTTTAATTAAAGGCAATGACTGATTGGATGCTTGTGTCGGGATAACTAAAGAGCGCGATGATGAGATGTTATTTGCTCTGGCTTTAGCATAATGAATGCTTTCTGAATATGTAGTGCTGGCATGATTGCTATCGTTTATAAATTGCTGAATTTTGTTACGAGTGGTGTTATCTTTCACCTTAGAGGCTGTTGCTTGAGGTGAGCTAGAGTTGCTTTCATTTCGATTACTGGAGCATGCACTTAG
>CAKMZF010000136.1 GCA_929200405.1 uncultured Gammaproteobacteria bacterium
TCTCGCTTTAACCATTGCTGGACAATATCCTCATACAAATCAACTGAGCGCAGCGTTCGCCCTTTTAGCTGTTTTCTCTCCAGTGATTCTATATGACCTGCCAGTAAACTCAGGGAGTAGGGTTGTCTGGCTAGGCTTTTAAGATCATGCATTTCACAAATCAAAGACCATGCGCGCTCATTGTTTGGCAGGTTATTTTTCAGATAGCGCTGTATTTGCTTGCTCGTCCACGGGGATAACAATACTCCCCGATAATCCACCGCTTTTACGTTCTCTCGACTATTGCCATTAAACAAAGATTGCAGCTCTGATACTGAGGGGAAATAATGTGTGCGACAACTCATCACCATTTTACCTAACGGCATACCCTTATCATCAGTTGGCAATATGCTCCAAAGCTCGCGAACAATTTCACTACTTTGAATGTCATCATAATGCATCAATATTTCATCTAGCCCGTCAAACACAACAACCGCTTTCTGGTCTCTGACTTTGCGAATTATGTCCTCGGCCTGTACTACGGAGGTTTGAGTGGTGGGATTATTTTTCTGACAGATAACTGTCAGTATGTTGATTAGCGTCGGCTGTAGTCCACGCTCTGTGTAGAGACGTAGGTCTAAATAAATAGCGATTTTATCAGTGGTTTTATTAGCGATAGGCTGAGCATTGACTGTGCGCGAAAATAATCGGCAGTTCACGGTTTTACCCATACCCAAGTCACCCAATAAAGCATAAAAGGGCTGACCGTCTGCTTTTAACCATTTCTGCATATCCAGCTGCACTTCGACCGCTTCTTTCTCGCTCACCTCTGCCATATCCATGCCATCTACACGAGACGTAGCTGATAGGCCGGAGTGATTTCTCATTGAAGTCCTACTGCTATTTATTTCAGCTAGATTGGTCGGTATTCCTTTTGCAGAGCGCTCAAGATGCTGCTCTCTTTCTATCAGTGCTGCTTTGTGGGAAAACTGTTTCATCGCTTCATCTGTGAACTTTTGATCTACAGGGGCTAAAGTTTGATGTTGACTGTTATCTTGACTCGCTGTTTTTATGTCGACTGAATCGACATATTTGTCGAGCAGTTTGCGGATCTTTTGATATAGCTCAAAAGCATACGCCTCTCGATGTGCACTTTCTCTAAGTTTAGAAAAGAACTTATCGTTACAGCGATAGATTTGCACATTCGACACTCCTAAAGTGTCTTGCTTAGCAAAGTCAAAAGGTTTTAATCCGACGGGTATGGCTCTTTTCTGTGCGTTCGCATCTCTATTAGCTTCCGTTTCATTGTAGATAAATGTCGGCAATTCGACCTTAGCTATGTACTCACTACCGAAAAAATTTGGCGAACAGAGCAGCAACCCAAAATCAGTCTCCTCCAATGCTTGTTTAATTTGGGCATCAAAGTTTTCCCCTAACTCCAAAGCCGAGATATCTTGCCACAACTCTATATGGTAGCGCTTGTCAATGTTGAGATGCGGCGTCAAAACTTCCATAAGCTTATTCGCAAACTCCCGATCTTTGCGAGCATAGCTAATGAAAAACTTCACCACTTTTTTTCCACCGATATTAAGCAACTTGCCAGAGGAAGAAACTATCTTATCTGCGTTTCTGTCTTTTGCGCTTTCTGTCACAAAGCTCTCTAGGGCTGCTGTGCGCTCTGATGCGCCCTCAAAATGAAAAGGCCGCTTGGCTTTAAGCGCTTTACTAGCATTAGAAGTTAGCTCAAGCGATATGCCCTTTTCCTGTGCGGTGAGCTTTAGCACTTTACGATATTGGCGCAGACTGTCTTTGGCTTTATCTGGTTCACTTTCAGGAAACAAAGCGCTATACAAATCTTCCGCCAATAAAGGCTGATCATTATTTTCCGCATGTTGCTGACAAAGCTCTATGAGCTTATAAGTTCGCTCTAAGTTAACCCCGCCAAGCTCAGAAGTTAGCTTACCAAGCTGCTCAGCAGCAGCAGTGAAGGTGATTTTATCCATTTTCTTGCTCCGTTTACCTTGGGCTTGTAGCCTGTGAATCATTCTGATCTTTTAGTGGCGTGTTGCGCTCCCAAGTCATTGACCACTTCAACCATCTTTTGATTTTCAATCGAAATTTGACTTTATGGTTCGTTGGACGCGTTTCCAATGGCGACTCTGCGGCACCTTGAGGAGTTTTTTGCTCTCTTGTTGTAGCTATTTTAGCTTGCTTGTCCATAATATTACCAAAAAATCTAATCGTGAATTGAACGTGAATATTGGAAACTATGACAGCGTGCTCCGGTTTAGTCAATAAATTTCCGCTTCATTTCACGTTTAAATATTTTTGCGCTGAATATGATTCAGAGCAAAACAAGTCTCTCGAGCATGTTTCGACTAGCGTATTTCTAGCTTTTTGCTCTATAATCTAAGTCATTAGTTCATCTGGAAATGTACACTGATAAAGTATCTATAAATACACAGCGCAGTTCCATTTCTCAAACCATTATGTTTTTAGCAAAGTAGGCATTTTATGATTCCGTATCGTTCTCGAACTTCTACTCATGGCCGTAATATGGCAGGTGCGCGTGGCCTTTGGCGCGCAACTGGCATGACAGATGGTGACTTTGGCAAGCCCATTATCGCCGTGGTCAACTCTTTTACCCAGTTTGTACCGGGCCATGTACATTTAAAAGACATGGGACAGTTGGTTGCTCGCGAGATTGAGAAGGCTGGCGCTGTCGCTAAAGAGTTTAATACCATTGCTGTAGATGATGGCATTGCTATGGGTCACGATGGCATGTTGTACTCGCTACCTTCCCGAGAGGTGATTGCCGATAGTGTTGAGTATATGGTCAACGCCCATTGTGCAGATGCGATGGTTTGTATTTCCAACTGTGACAAAATCACTCCCGGCATGATGATGGCAGCGATGCGCCTAGATATTCCTGTCGTTTTTGTTTCTGGTGGCCCAATGGAAGCTGGCAAGGTCAATATTGATGGCGAGTTACAGGCCATTGATTTGGTAGATGCGATGGTTGAAGCCGCTAACCCAGAGCGCAGCGATGCAGAAGTTGATGAAATAGAAAAAAACGCCTGCCCAACCTGCGGCTCTTGCTCAGGCATGTTTACCGCCAACTCTATGAACTGTCTTGCCGAAGCATTGGGCTTAGCCCTTCCTGGCAATGGTTCTCTGCTAGCCACTCATGCAGATCGTGAGCGCTTGTTTAAAGAGTGTGGCAGCAAGATTGTTGAGATTACTCGTAATTATTACGAAAAAGAGCAAACGCATCTCTCTGCGCGTGGTATTGCCACTAGAGCTTCATTTATGAATGCCATGACCATGGATATCGCCATGGGCGGCTCAACCAACACTATCTTACATTTACTGGCTATTGCTCGTGAAGCTGAGGTTGATTTCACTGTTGATGATATCGACAAGCTTAGCCGCTCTACTCCTTGTGTCTGTAAAGTAGCACCTCTAGTCGCTGGGGTGCACATGGAAGATGTGCACCGTGCTGGCGGTATTTTTGGCATTTTAGGGGAACTGTCTCGTGGTGGTTTAATCGACACCTCTGTTGGCACTATCCATGAGGAGTCTCTGGAGCGCGCTATTCAAAAGTGGGACGTTACTGTCACTAATGATGAAGCTGTGCATGAGATGTATCATGCAGCGCCGGGTGGCGTACGCACTACACAGGCATTTTCTCAGTCTCGTCGCTATAAAGAGTTGGATGTAGATCGTCAAAATGGGGTGATTCGCTCCGTAGAAAACGCACTATCTGAAGACGGCGGCTTAGCGGTTCTGTTTGGCAATATTGCGCAAGAAGGCTGCGTCGTCAAAACCGGTGGCGTTGATGAGAGCATTTTAAATTTCACAGGCACCGCAGTGGTTTGTGAGAGTCAGGATGAGGCAGTGCAGCGCATTCTCACCAAAAAGGTTAAAGCTGGGGATGTCGTGGTTATTCGCTACGAAGGCCCACGCGGCGGCCCAGGCATGCAAGAAATGCTGTATCCGACTTCTTACTTAAAGTCGATGAAACTTGGCAAGGCCTGCGCTTTGATTACCGATGGTCGTTTTTCTGGCGGTACTTCTGGGCTTTCTATTGGCCATGTATCACCAGAGGCAGCTGAAGGCGGTAATATTGGCTTGATTCAAGAGGGGGATACTATCGAGATCAGCATTCCTAATCGCACTATAAACGTTAAGCTCTCTGATGAAGAATTGGCAGCTCGTCGTGCTGAAATGGATGCCAAAGGCAAAGATGCTTGGAAGCCAGCTCAGGAAAGACCGCGTAAGGTCAGTCGCGCATTAAAGGTTTATGCTGCGCATGTATCCAATGCTTCACAGGGCGCTATACGGAAAGATCCCGAAGAATAAAACGCAATCACTTCAAGTGAAAAATCTTACCTAATAAAAAGCCAGCTTTACGCTGGCTTTTTATTGAGTAGCAAAGAGCTACTACAACAGAAGCAATAGCTTTACTCAACTGGACAAGTACTGTCTGACATATAGTCATGCACTGTGATAGAGCCATCAACTATACCAGCTTTGATTTCATTGATTTTAGCTTCCATCTCTGGAGTTACAAGATCACGGTTATACTCATCAAGCGCCCAATCTACACCACCTTCAGCCAAACCAAGAGATTGCAGACCAGTTTCAAATTCGCCTGCTTTAGCATCGTTAAATGCCTGTTCAACAGCAACATCTACGCGCTTAACCATAGAGGTTAACATGCTACCAGGCTGAAGATAGTTCTGATTGCTATCAACACCAATCGCCAACTTTCCAGCATCTTTTGCTGCTTGATATACACCAACGCCTGTGCCGCCAGCTGCTGCATAGATAACATCTACACCTGAATCAATTTGTGCTTTGGTAAGTTCTCCGCCTTTCGTTGGGTTATTCCAAGCGTCAGGTGTAGAGCCTGTCATATTTTGGGTTACTTTAACATCTGCATTCACATGCTTTGCACCCTGTGCATAACCACAACCAAAGCGACGAATTAATGGAATATCCATACCGCCGATGAAACCTACAGCTGCTGTTTCAGACTTCAAAGCAGCAAGTGCGCCAACCAAAAAACTGCCCTCATGTTCACGGAACACAACTGAACGAACATTTGGCAAATCCACTACACCATCAATAATTACAAAGTTAGTATCTGGGAAGTCTTTCGCTGTTTTCTCTAAAGGCCCCATCTGTGCAAAGCCAATCGCAACCACCGGACTGCCGCCACGCTGTGCTAGTTTGCGTTGAGCCTGTTCACGCTGACCTTCGTTAGTGATCTCAAAGCTATCATACTCACCACCAGTGGCTTCTTTAAAACGCTCAGCGCCTTCATAAGCCGACTGGTTGAATGATTTATCAAACTTGCCGCCCATATCAAAAATAACAGCAGGTTTGGTTTCTGCTTGCACAGTCGCTGACAACATTGCCGTTACGGTAACGGTAGTAGCCAGTAGCGTCTTCATATTTACATTTCTCATTATTTCTCCCAATTCACAATTCATATGTTAAATGTCATTGATAACTCATATAGGATCTAAAGGCTGTATCCAATTATCGTAAGCCTAAGACCGTCCGGTTATTCTACCTGTGAAAGGTGAACATGAGAAATCTCTTTTATACTTTTACGCCGATGGCATTTTTTTGCTAGACTTAGCGATATCCATAAATCATATCCATAAATCGTTGTAAAATACTAACCTACCAGCCACCAAGAGCATAAGAGCACTAACCATGAATATACGCAGACTCGAATTATCTGACTTCCGCCAACAAACGGATGATAAAAAGCGCCAGACTTTCATAGAATCGCTAGGGCAGTCATTTGAAGAAACTGGGTTTGCTGTCATCGGCAGCCATGATCTCAGCACAGAAGATCAAACGATTCTCTATCAGGAAATAGCTGCTTTTTTTGCACTGCCGCTATCGCAGAAGCAACAATATGTTCGCGACGATTTACAGGGCCAGCGAGGCTACAATGGCTTTAAAAGCGAAACTGCAAAAGGTGAGAGTATTGCCGATCTTAAAGAATTTTGGCATCATGGCCAAGCTGGGAAGAATAGCCAAGAAGGCATTGCTGGACAATATCCCAACCTCGTCGTTTCTGAAGCACCTAACTTCACAGCTATACTTGAAAAAACCTACCGCGCACTAGAGAAAAGCAGTGTTGATATTCTCCGTGCTATCGCCTTATATCTACAACTTCCAGAGAATTATTTTGATGCGAAAATGGAAGGCGGACTAAGCATTTTAAGACCTTTGCATTATCCACCGATCACGCAAGAGCCAGAGAGTGCTGTAAGGGCAGCCGCCCATGAAGACATCAACCTCATCACTTTGCTAATGGGCGCCTCTGCTGGGGGATTAGAGCTACTAACACGCACAGGAGAATGGTTGCCTGTTAGTGCACCTGAGAGCTATCTGGTGATAAATGTTGGTGATATGCTACAGCGACTCACGAATAAAAAACTGGTTTCCACCACACATAGAGTAGTCAACCCAACCAAAGAACAGTGGCACACTTCACGTTACTCTGTACCGTTTTTCGCACATCCTCGGCCTGAAACTAGCCTTGCTTGTTTAGACTCTTGCATTAGCGATGACAAGCCCAAACAATTTGAAGACTATACCGCCCAGCAGTATCTAACCGAAAGGCTCAACGAAATTAGATCTACCAAAAAAGCCTGAGACCTTCTGGCATTACAGACCTACAAGAGAGACCTTTAAGTATTAAATCAACCTTGCTTATTACTTCTCTAGTATGCAAATAGCAAAACTCAAAAAGATATAGATAATGAAAAACAAAAAAGCCAGCGTTTAGCTGGCTTTTGTAGAGATGAGGCAGTAATTACTCAGTTACTTTCTCAACAACTTTGTTCACTAGACTCTCTACCGCACCTTCTGCTTTCTCAGTAACCACTTCTTTAACCACTTCGGTTATTGAGGCTGTATTTGTCGCTTG
>CAKMZF010000137.1:0-1253 GCA_929200405.1 uncultured Gammaproteobacteria bacterium
AAGATTTTTTAAATCTGATAATTTACTGAAAGCTTAACACCAAACTTTCCGCCGAGCTGATGGTTTATTGCATCTACAAGATTTATTACTTTATTATTTAGAGCATAACTGCTTGATACTCTCTGCCGCTTAGCCTAGAATACGCGCCTTCTCTCTGCTGCACCACATTGGGTGGGTAGCTTTTTTTAACCATAGGGAGCATTTATGCGTCATTATGAAATCGTGATCTTGATTCATCCAGATCAAAGCGAACAGGTCCCATCTATGTTAGAGCGTTATACCGCTACTATCACTAAAGATGGCGGATCAGTTCACCGTCAAGAAGACTGGGGCCGCCGTCAGTTGGCTTATCCAATTCAAAAATTACACAAAGCTCATTACATCTTGCTAAACGTTGAGTGTTCTGGCGAGGCTTTAGCTGAGCTGAAAGATGCCTTTAAGTTTAATGATGCAATTATTCGTGAGCAGATCATTCGCCGTAATGAAGCTATCACTACGCCTTCTATCATCATGACTAAAGGTGCTGAGGAAGAAAAGCCTCGTCGCTCTGATTCTGGTGAGCGAAACAACAAGCCTGCTGAACCAGCAGCGCCAACTGAAGCAGATAAAGAAGAAAAGCCTGCTGAAGAAGCAAAAAGCTCCGAAGAATAAAGTTAAGTTTAAGAGGTAAAAATTATGTCTCGTTTTATGCGCCGCAGAAAGTACTGCCGTTTCACCGCCGAAGGCGTGAAAGAAATCGATTATATGGATCTTGATACGCTCAAGGAATATGTTACGGAAACTGGTAAAATTGTACCTAGCCGTATTACTGGCACCAAAGCCAAATATCAACGTCAGTTGGCTACCGCAGTTAAGCGCGCTCGCGCTATTGCTTTGTTGCCTTATACTGATCAGCACAAGTAAGTTTGTTAGGAGAGTATCATGGAAATTATCCTATTAGAAAAAATCACAAACTTGGGTGCGCTTGGCGACAAGGTTACTGTTAAAGCAGGTTATGCTCGTAACTATCTATTCCCACAGAACAAAGCGACTCGCGCTACAGCAGCAAACTTAGAGATGTTTGAAGCTCGCCGTGTTGAGCTTGAGCAGGCGTCTGCTGATCAACTAACACGCGCTCAGGGTAGATTATCTGGTCTTGAGGGTTGTTTGGTTGCTATTGCTGCTAACGCCAGCCCAGAAGGCAAGTTGTTCGGCTCTGTTGGTCCTGCTGAGATTGCTGAGGCAATTACTGCACAGGGTCAGGAAGTTGAAAA
>CAKMZF010000137.1:1353-6878 GCA_929200405.1 uncultured Gammaproteobacteria bacterium
TTATATTTACGACTACTTTTCTCTAAGTTTTTACGACATCTCGATTAGAAATCCGTTACAATTTGCTTTTACAGCTCAAAAAATAGATAGTGAAAAACATGGATCAGATTGACCAACAGTATCAACAGTTAAAGCAGATTCCATATTCCGAGGAGGCCGAACGCGCCACTCTTGGGGGGTTAATTGTTGATGTTGATGATCTGGCTTGGGATAAGGTTGCTGATATCGTCAGCAAAGATGATTTTTACTTTGAAGCGCATCAGGTAATTTTTGAGGCTGCAAAAAGCTTATCCGCTGAACAAAAACCGGTGGATGTTATTACCCTTGCCCAGCAATTAGATAACATGCATCAGCTGGAGAAGATTGGCGGGCAGGCATATTTAGCACAGCTAGCATTAGAGACTCCCACCTCTGCCAATATCCGCGCTTATGGACAGATTGTCCGTGACTATTCTCTGTTCCGACAAATGATCCAAGTCGGCACTAAGATTGTTGAGCGCGCTCACAATCCCGAAGGTCACACGCCGACCAATTTGTTGGATCAAGCCGAGGCAGAAATATTTTCTATCGCGGAGAACAGCGAGAACAAAAACGAGATTTGGGTAACGACCAAGGATGCGCTTAAATCAGCTCACGATAAGATCAGCGCGTTGTCTGACCCCACACAACGCGAGGCATTCCAAGGCATACAAACGGGCTGGGAAAAATACAATGAAATGACCAATGGAGTTCAACGTGGCGATTTGGTGATTGTAGCAGGTCGTCCGTCTATGGGTAAAACCACGTTTGCAATGAACATGGCAACTCATATCGCGCTATCCGGCAAAGCAGTTGGCGTATTTAGCATTGAGATGGGTGCTGAGCAGCTTATGATGCGTATTCTCGCTTCTTTGTCAGAGATTTCTCTGAAAAGTATATTTGATGGTACCTTAGATGCAGATGAGTATCCTCGCCTCACTGGCGCTGTAAAGCAGTTCCGCTATGCCAAGATGTTCATTGATGAATCTTCCACGCTCACTCCTATTGACGTCAGGTCTCGTGCCAGACGTTTGCAACGCCGCGAGGGCGAGCTTGGGCTGATTGTAATCGATTATTTACAGCTAATGAGCAGTAGTGGCAAGGTGGAGAGTCGGCAGCAGGAGATATCGCAGATATCACGCTCACTCAAGGCTTTGGCAAAGGAGTTAGATGTACCTGTCATCGCGCTCTCTCAGCTGAGTCGAAAAAACATGGACCGCCCTGATAAAAGACCTATTTTAAGTGATTTACGAGAGTCCGGCGCTATTGAGCAAGATGCTGATTTAATCTGCTTTGTCCATCGACCTGAAATGGTAGAGACCGATGAAACCGCCAAGGAGGAGCTAAGAGGAAAGGCAGAGATCATTATTGGCAAACATCGTAACGGGCCAACTGGCACGATTCCATTGCGCTTTAAAGGTCAGTACAATAAGTTTGAAGATCCAACTGAAGCGTATTTTGAAGATGAATTCAGTACTCAGTCTTAGACTTATAACTTTGCTAAGTAGATATAAACGATACAAATGACTTCATGGTAAATCCTGCTACTCCCCTTGTCCACCAGAGCACTTATGGCGATACTTATCGAGGCACTTTCGCAGAAATAGATACCAATGCCTTAGTACGTAATGTTCGCTATTTAGCCAAGCTAGCTAACGCGCCAATTTGCATACCTCTAAAAGCCAATGCTTATGGCCATGATATGCTCATCTGCGCTTCAGCATTAGAGGGAGAGTCCTGTGTGCTAGGTTACGGGGTCGCGACTCTCTCTGAGGGCATTGAGCTTCGGATGCAAGGGTTTACTAAGATTATATGGCTTTTTGAAGGTGTTGCTTCTGCATCCGAGTTGCAGCTCGCACAATATCATCAGTTAACGGTCGTTATTCATCACCCCAATCAACTATCTTGGTTAGAGACAGCTAATGTCGCTATCGATATTTGGTTAAAGTTTGATACAGACATGCATCGCCTAGGTCTTGATACTGATAAAGCAGAGTTTTACATCAACAAAGCCCTTGGCTTTAAGAATTGCAGTCTGGTCGGACTAATGAGCCATTATGCCTGCGCCGACATTTTTGACTCCGTGAGTAATTACCAGCAAACTGAAAAAATGCACGCCCTTCAATCTTTAGCTACTAGCTATGGCATAAAAACTAGCTTTGCCAATTCCGCTGCTTTATTAAGAAGCACTGTAAGGGCAACAGACACCTCTGAAAATCACTGCATTATCGGCGATATTGCTCGACCTGGCATTAGCAGCTATGGTATTTCCCCTTTCGCAGAACATAGCGCACAAGCACTAAACCTTAAACCAGTAATGCGACTTTTCTCTAAAATTATTGCTATTAGAACGCTAGATAAAAATGAGAGCGTTGGCTACGGTGGCACTTGGCAAGCAGAAGAACCATGCCAAATAGCAACGCTTTGCATCGGTTATGGCGATGGTTTTTGTCGAGAAACCCCGTATGGCATACCGGTTGCGATAAGTAAACGTGACAATACAAGCACTGACAGAGAGATTACTAGGAACAGTGAGCAGAAAATAGAAAATGAAAAGATTATAGGCAAACTGGCAGGCAGAGTGTCTATGGACATGATTACTGTTCAATTTTCTATAGATGCTGAAATTACTTGTGGTGACTATTGCATATTATTAGGCCCACCTGCTTTTAGCGCAGAAGCATTAGCCAATCACCAAAGCACGATTCCCTACACTGTAACCACACAGCTGACACAAAGAGTTGTGCGCCTCGCTCATCAATTACCCAATACCGAGATGCATTAATGGCTAAAGTAAAAACCGCCTATGTCTGTAGAGACTGTGGTGCAGACTATTTAAAATGGCAGGGACAGTGTGGCGAATGCAAAGCATGGAACAGTTTAGATGAGTTCAAGATAAGCGCTGAGGCCAAAAAAAAATCTACTACCGCCGACACTAGAAGCCTAGGCAATTACTCAGGTTCACAGTCAGCCATTCAGACCTTA
This sequence comes from uncultured Gammaproteobacteria bacterium, assembly GCA_929200405.1. GTDB lineage: Bacteria > Pseudomonadota > Gammaproteobacteria > Cardiobacteriales > CAKMZF01 > CAKMZF01. The sequence goes on from CAKMZF010000137.1 coordinate 4,357, forward strand.
GACCAAGTCAATGCCGCGGCAATCAGTCGCAAACCTATTGGCATATCTGAATTAGATAGAGTGTTGGGCGGTGGTATTGTTGATGGCGCTGTGATGTTAGTAGGAGGCGATCCAGGCATAGGTAAATCCACGCTTTTGCTGCAAATGCAGGCAACGTTAGCAGAGGCGACCGATGTACTCTATATCTCTGGTGAAGAATCACCTGAGCAAATCTCTCTGCGCGCTGAGCGGCTGGGTTTAAACAGAGCTAGCATGAAGCTAATCGCCGAAACATCTGTTGACTCGATACTCAAAACACTACAAACCGAAAAACCAAGTGTTGTTGTAATCGACTCGATTCAAACCATTTTCCTGCCTGCTCTTAGCTCGGCTCCTGGCAGCGTTAGTCAGCTACGAGAATGTACTGCTGAAATCACAAGATTTGCCAAACAAACAGGCACATCGATTTTCATCATTGGCCACGTCACCAAAGAAGGCGCCATTGCAGGACCTCGTGTGCTAGAACACATCGTGGACACCGTATTGTATTTTGAAGGCGATAATGCAAGCCGTTTCCGCATACTCCGCGCAATCAAGAACCGCTTTGGCCCAGCGAATGAAATGGGCGTTTTTGCCATGCAAGATGATGGATTAAAGCCAGTTAGCAACCCCTCCGCTATATTCCTTACTCATCGCGATGAGCCCGCTCCTGGAAGCGCAGTGCTAGTCAACTGGGAAGGCACGCGCCCTATCTTGGTTGAAATACAAGCATTAGTCGACAGCCACGCAGGCAGCCACCCTAAGCGCGTCACTCTAGGTGTAGACCAAAATCGCTTAGCAATGCTCTTGGCAGTAATGAGCCGCCATGCCGGTGTTGCCATGTATGATCAAGATGTTTTTGTGAATGCGGTAGGAGGCGTGAAAATTACTGAGACCGCAGCAGATCTAGCGGTCATTATCGCAGCACTATCTAGCCTGCGCAGCAGACCTATACCCAAAGACACTATTTGTTTTGGGGAAATTGGCTTATCTGGTGAAATCAGACCCGTACCCAATGGCGAAGCAAGACTACAAGAAGCCAGCAAACAAGGCTTTACCCGCGCTATCTGTCCACATCATAATCTCCCGAGAAAGCCTATCAAAGAACTGGAGATACATGGCATAAAATCCGTTAATGAATTACTGCCACTTCTGTAATATCAACTAACCAATCCCAAAAACAAAACCTGAATTAGTGATGATGCAACCGCTCACCACAATGGGGGCAATGTGGTAATTTAGCGCGACTTTTCGCCTCCTGGTGCATTACTTCTCGGATATGCTTTACTGCTCTATGACTGATGCCAAGCTCTTTTCTCAGCGCTTCGATTTCCTCTTCCTCATCTTCATCAATCTGGCCATCCTCCAGCGCGAGGCGAAATTGCGACATCAAAGCTTCCCTGCGGCGACGTAAATGATCTGCCAGACCACTGGTTAAAATACCCGCTGGTAATGCAGCCATACCAATACCAATAACCGTGATACACGCACCAAATACCTTCCCAATAATCGTAATCGGCGTAACATCACCATAACCCACCGTAGTCAACGTAGCCACCGCCCACCACATAGCACTAGGGATAGAGCCAAACTTATCAGGCTGTGCATTATGCTCTACTAAGTACGCACCACTAGCCGCCAATACCAGTAAAACCAACAGGATAAAAATTGCAGCCAATAGAGCATTGGTCTCTTCTTTAAAGACATCTAGCAGCATCACCATTGCTGTGGAATAGCGTGTGAGCTTGAGAATACGAAGTAAACGCAACACCCTTAAAAATCGCAAATCAACATTAAAGAACATAATGAAATACACTGGCAATATTGCTAATAAATCGATAACCGCCATAGGACTTATCATATAAACCAAACGCGGGAAGCGGCGATTTTTATATTTGGGATTTTCAACACAAGTCCAAAGTCGCAGAGCATACTCTATTGAAAACACAGCAACCGAAAAAAATTCTATCAACCAAAATTGAAGGCCGTAATTGGTATGAATATAGGCTACACTTTCCAGAATTACGCTGATTACATTGACTGTAATCAACAGCATTAAAAACAAGTCTATTTTTCTACCTAAGCCACTTCCACTCTCATCTTTTTCCAACAATGTATAGACTTTGTATCGTAAAGTATCTGTAGACATATTATTTATAATCCATTCTGGTAAGTTATTATTATTCAAACTAAAACAACAACTCCACTGGCAAGCCAGCGTTCAGTCATGCAAAATTTATCATAGCACAGCTGAAGGCAGAGACTAATCCGCAAGTTTAATTTTACTTATAAGTTGTTTTGATTTTAAAGACAAACATCTAATAAGCCTCTCTGATTTAGTTAATTCAAATGGAAAAAAATTACTATAACGTCATGTTAACAACATTAGAGTTCTTGAGATTCACAACACGCAATGGTAACCTCCTTAATTATTATAATTAATTGTCGAAACTTAATTAACAATGATGGCTGTTTGAAGATTATACGTTTTGAATACAAAAAAT
>CAKMZF010000138.1 GCA_929200405.1 uncultured Gammaproteobacteria bacterium
AAGTCTATTTTATTGCTGTTGGTCAGAGAGTATTACCATCAAGTTTGTATATTCCTGTCTGATGTCATCATCAGAGTCACGTAGTTCAGAGATTTTTTTAGCGGCATGTAATACCGTGGTGTGATCTCTATTGCCAAAGCCTCTGCCAATTTCAGGCAAGGAATGATGGGTAAGTTCTTTGCATAGTGTCATACACATTTGTCTAGGTCTGGCTATATTTCGCTTTCGCGAGCTGCCTTCTAAGTCTTCAATGCTCATTCTGTAATAAGAAGCCACTGTTTTTTGAATATCTCGGATAGTTAATACCCGTTGTTCGCTAAATCTTTTATGTAAAGCTTCTTTAGCGGTTTCTATGGTCAGGGGTTTACCATAAAATTTGTGGAACAAAATAATATCATTTAAGGCGCCCTCTAGTTCACGAATATTGGTTCGCATCTTTTGAGCCACGAAAAATGCCATTTCTTCTGGTAAATGAAGATTATGCTGTTGCGCCTTATCTAAAATCACTGCTGCTCTCAGCTCAATATCGGGCGCCTCTATTTCCATAGTAACTCCCCAATTAAAACGAGATTTTAATCGATCTTCTAAGCCCCCAAGGTTTTTTGGTAACTGATCGCAAGTTAATATAATTTGTTGTTTACCTTCGAAAAGTGTATTGAAGGTCTCAAAAAATTCGATCTGAGAGCGGTCTTTACCTTGTAAAAATTGAATATCATCGACTAACCAAGCATCTGCGCTTTCTAAATAATTTTTTAGCTCATTTAAGTTTTGAAACCGGATGGCATCAACTATTTGGCGGATGAAATCTGCACTTTTTTGATAAATAATTTTTGCTGCAGGGTTTCTCTGTAGCACTTTATTAGCAAAAGCATGGAGTAAATGGGTTTTTCCTAATCCTGTATTACCATAAATAAAAATCGGATTATAAGACTTACCGGGATTATCGGCAGCTGCTTGGCAAGCTGCTAAAGATAATTGATTGGAGTTACCTTGTACGAAACTTTCAAAAGTGTACTCCGATATTATCTGTTTAGTTTCAAAAGCTCTAGGAGACTCTCTTTCAGCAATATTAATAGTTGTAGAGGCATGAGATTTGTGAGTAGACTTTTTAGGACTACTTTTGCCAAAAGAGCTTTCTGGTAAACCATTAACTATCCGAAGCTTGATGCTTTCTTTTTCAGTACTGGCATTAATAGATTCTTTAATTTGAGCTAGATAATCACTTTTAATTTTGTTACTAACAAATTGGTTAGGTGCAAACAAAGTTAGAGAGTCTTCATCTTCTTCGGCCTGCAGAGGCGAGAACCATGTCGCGAGTTCATGCTCATCGATAAGTTGTTCTAAATATTTTAGGCAAGTTTCCCACATGATGTATATCTATCTCTATGTTTTATATTGTAAAAAATAAAACTGACGAAAAAAAATCATTATATTTGGTCGTGCTATTTATCATAGAGCTATGCTGTAGAAGCGATCTCAAAAGTCCTATAAAAATTATTAACAAGCCAAGATATACGAAAAAGCTTGACTTCACGACGATAAATCGTTAGTTTTTGCACCCTTTTTGACGAGTAAGACGTTTATTGGGTTGGTTATGATGCCTGAAATTTACAGGAATCTCCAATCTAAAATGTAAAGATATCTTACTTTACAACGTAAAATTTTATATTCACTTTTTAGCTTGTTATAAACTTGCTATTAGGTTCTCAGTATTAACATATAACTAAGTAGGCATTTGACAATGAAACGTACATTTCAACCTTCGAATTTAAAGCGTAAACGTAAGCATGGATTCCGTTCACGTATGGCTACCGCTAACGGTCGTAAAATTTTAAATGCACGTCGTGCTAAAGGCCGTAAACGTATATCTGCTTAAATTTCAGCCCTAAATTTCTGTTTATACTATCATGGTATAACAGAGTTTATTGCATGAAATTGAAGTGCTGATATCTGTAATGGATATAACGTCAGCTACTTCAAAAAGTTTTGCTTTTCCTAAGCAAAACAGATTATTGAATAAAGCTGCTTTTGATGTCGTGTTTAGCGATGCTAAGAGTAGCTTTTGTCGTTATTTTACGGTTCTTTATAAATCTAATCATTTGGAAAATACCCGAATGGGTATTATTTGTGGACGTAAGATAAGTAAGAAAGCAGTAGATCGAAATAGACTCAAAAGAGTCATTCGAGAAAGTTACCGGAAGTCCTCTTTATTACAAAGAGAACCTTACTATATCGACATAATTGTTTTGCCAAAAGTTCATGCCGTAGCAGTAGATAACATAGTGTTATTTGAGGCACTTGAAAAACATTGGCAGAGAATACATTCTAAACTGTTAAAACAAAAGCCAGTCAAAATGGTAGTTGCGGATATTTCGATTCAACAATCAAATGCTGAGATAAATAACTCGAAGAGCAAAGTGAAATGAGATCAATATTTTTTTATATCGATCATTTGCTTGCAAAGCTTGGCATAGTATTTGTCAAAGGTTACCAATATACGCTTAAACACTGGCTGGGCCAGCAGTGTAGATTTTACCCAACCTGCTCTTATTACAGTATAGAAGCTTTTGAAGTGTATGGTGGAGTAAAAGGGGCTTGGCTAACGCTCAAGAGACTGATACGCTGCAATCCATTTGGTGGCAGCGGAGTTGATTTTGTGCCAGAACGCCGGTTAAAAATAAATACTGAAGATAACAACAAATCACCTGACAAGCTTCAGAAATGTCATTGTGAATCATCTTAATATTGAAGAGAAAATAAGTTCATGGATAACAATAAACTAATCCCTACCGTTGGCCTATTCGCGGTTTTATTCTTTTTATGGACCAATTGGACGGCTGAACAAGCAGCCAAAGCACCACAGCAAACGATAACGGCAGCAGCCGATCAAAACAGCAATATACCAACTCTAGATAATTCGGGTGCAGTTGTCGGCGGATCTGTATCTTCGCAAGCCGTACCCAATTTATCAGTAGATGGCAATGTATCTACCGCCAGTACTACACAAAATAGTGGTGGCATTATCTCTGTAAAAACAGATGTATATGATTTGGAAATCAACCTACAAGGCGGCACAATTCAGCGTGTAGGGCTTGTTGATTACCCCGTCAGCTTAGAACAAAAAGATAGCCCTTACGATCTTTTAAAAACCAATACTCCAGACACTTTCCAATTACAAACAGGATTGTTGGCTGCTAATGGCGGTGTTGCACCTAATCATCTCGCATTATTTTCTGCAGAGCAAAATAGCTATGAGATGACAGGCGGCACTTTAGAGATACCATTAACATGGATTGAAGGCGGTATTGAAGTCAAAAAAACATTAGTCTTTAAAAAAGGCGAATATGACTTTCATGTTAAGCAAGCGGTAACTAATAATAGCCAAACAGAATGGTCTGGTAGCTATTATGGCCAGTTTACAAGAGTGCCGCCACCATCATCTGGTGGGTTTGGTACCGTGCAATCTTATACTGGTGGTGCCTACTCTACACCAGAAGAGCCTTATGAAAAAATATCATTCGGCGATATGGAAGACAGTAACTTAAACATTAACAATGTTGGTGGCTGGGTTTCTATGCTGCAACATTATTTTATCGGCGCATTAGTTCCGGGAGCAGAAGAGAATAATAACTTTTACAGCCGAAATCCAGCAGCGAATACCTACACATTGGGAATGAGCTCACGTGAACTTAAAAAAGTAGCTATGGGTCAATCTGCTGAATTTGTAAACCATGTTTATGTCGGACCAAAAATTCAGGATAAACTTGAAGCCTTAGCGCCAAACCTACAGAGAGCAGTTGACTATGGTTATCTCTGGTTTATCGCAGAACCACTATTCAAAGTACTTACTTTCTTTCATGGCCTATTAGGTAATTGGGGTTGGGCGATTGTTTTCTTAACCCTGTCAATTAAACTATTGTTTTACTATCCAACGGCGGTTGCTTACCGTTCAATGGCAAAGAATAAAGTATTAGCGCCTAAGCAAGCGGAAATCCGTAAGCGATATGCAGATGATAAAGCTAAGCAACAGCAAGAAATAATGAAGTTGTTTAAGAAGGAAAAAGTGAATCCGTTAGGTGGCTGTCTGCCTATGTTGATTCAAATTCCAGTATTTATCTCACTCTACTGGATGTTAAATGAGACTGTGGAACTTCGCCAAGCTCCGTGGTTGCTATGGTACCGAGATCTATCTCAGCAAGATCCGTATTATATATTGCCTATCCTAAATGGTGGTTTGATGTTCCTACAGCAGAAGCTAAATCCACCACCAGCAGATCCTATGCAGCAGAAAATTTTTCAGTGGATGCCAGTGTTTTTTACCTTCTTATTCCTGTTTTTCCCAGCGGGTCTAGTACTTTATTGGGTAGTGAACTCAACAGCTTCTATTTTACAACAACGTTTTATTAACAAACGCATAGAAGCACAAGCAGCTGCTAAAAATAAGTAACAACTTCACATATTTAAAAAGGCCGCTATTACTAGCGGCCTTTTTACTATATACAGCCAAGTAGCTGTTATAATTTGCCTAAATCCGTAAATACTCTAATTAAATTGCCGTAGCATATGATAACAGACACTAGCACTATCGCTGCAATAGCCACAGCGCACGGCCGTGGGGGTATCGGCATTATCAGATTATCTGGCAGTAAAGCGCTAGCAATAGCAGCAGAGCTAAGTCAATTAGAGCCGGCTATATTCATACCAAGATATGCCAAACTCAGTCAGTATTTCGCAGCAGATGGCACCTTGCTAGATGAAGGTATTAGTCTTTATTTTCCTGATCCACACTCCTTTACTGGTGAAGATGTTGTGGAGCTGCAAACCCACGGCAGCCCAGTGGTGCTAGACCTGATATTGCAAAGATTAGTAGAACTTGGTGCGCAATTAGCTAGACCGGGAGAGTTTAGTGAGCGTGCCTTCTTAAATGACAAACTAGACCTAGCCCAAGCCGAAGCCATTGCCGACCTGATAGATGCAACAACCTCATCTGCAGCGAAAGCGGCAGTGCAAAGTCTGCAAGGTGTGTTTTCACAAGCTATTACTGAGCTAAATAAGCAGATCATACACCTGAGAATGTATGTAGAAGCGGCGATAGATTTTCCTGAAGAAGAAGGGGTAGACTTTATTGCAGATGGTGATGTAGTTAATAAAATCGCTGGGATAAAGCAAAAGCTTGAACAAATTACTGTCAATGCTCAACAAGGACAATTACTGAGGGATGGTCTAACTATTGTACTGTCGGGACGTCCGAATGCCGGAAAATCATCACTTCTGAACTGTCTGGCTGGAGATGACCGTGCGATAGTCACCGACATTGCCGGCACCACCCGAGACACGTTAAGAGAAACAGTTTCTATTGATGGTTTACCAGTAACCATTATTGACACCGCTGGACTCAGAGACAGCGCAGACCCTGTAGAAGTGGAGGGTATTAAACGTGCCAAAACCGCTATCCAACAAGCCGATCATGTACTGTACTTAGTAGATAGCTTGCAAGGCATGCAAGCAGACGATCGTAGTCAATTAGCTTTATTAGGCAAGGTGAAAAACCGGACAATATTATTTAACAAAGTTGACTTGAAATCTGATTTTGTTACAGAAATAAGCAAAGAACTCGCAGCTTATCAGCTTAATATTTCTGCCAAACAAGGCATGGGTATTGATATTTTAAAAAAGCATATCAGAGACTTAGCGGGATTTCAGGAAGCCGAGAGTGGCCAGTTCTTAGCTAGACGACGTCACTTAGTTGCGTTGGCAAGAGCAAAAAGTTTTATTGCTGAGGCAGAAAGTGTTTTATTGGAGTCTAATGCTGGAGAGCTAGCGGCCGAGGAATTGCGTTTAGCGCATTTGGCATTGGCTGAAATTACCGGTGAGTTTAGTGCTGATGATTTATTAGGGGTTATTTTTAGTCAGTTTTGTATAGGGAAGTAGCTGGTAAGCCTAGAAGAAGCTCGTATTTAAATCCTAGCTGGCTGAATTTGTCACTTAATCAGAAACATTTCAATTTTGAGTAAATGGCATAAGCGATCACTCAATAAGAGTCATTTGAGGATTCAGAAATACGTCAGCAAAAACTGCTAGCATAGCCTTTAGATAATTTTAAAAAATGGGCTAGCTATGCTTACTAAACAAAATCTTGAAAAAATTAAAATCACAAATCTCACTTTTAGAGCAAAAATCAAAAGATTAAGTTTGTCGTTAAGTGTATGTAGCCTGATGTTAGCAGGATGCAGTAATAATGAAGATTTATTGATTGATAGTGCTTCACCTGAGTTGCTCAATAACTATTTTCTTTATAGCAATAATATGAAGGTAGTTGATGCCAGTTCTGCAATAGCAGGTAAGGTTAGCAATGTTGAAATAAAGCCTGATCCTGAAGATATCCGTTGGGGGAAAATAGTGCTTGATGCTAGTGGTCAGCAAATTGAGCTGCCATTTATTCAGGCACAGATTGTAGATTGTGATCACCCTGAGGATGCTTCGATCACTTTGCGTTGTGATATTGGTGTCCAATCTGAAGAGAGTTGGTTTGAACTGCGTCAATTGAATGCAGATGAAACAGTACTGCTTGAGGGAGAGGCTGAACGATCATCTAAGCAAAGTCTTGAGTTGCTGAGAGATCAGATATTTATCCAGATTCACAAAGATGATAGGACATATCATTTGGTGGCAGAGTTTGAACAGCATTTGAATTAACCAATAATTCACGCTAAAGTTTGAGATAAGTATGAGTAGTCAGTTCTTTTTGTGAATGGTTGCAAAAAGAAACCTGCTTCTAAAAACAACAATAGCTATAGATAGTTAAAGCAGGAAGTCCATATGTTTAGTAGTTTTTTTGGTGAAGGGA
>CAKMZF010000139.1 GCA_929200405.1 uncultured Gammaproteobacteria bacterium
TAAAGCCTAAAGCCTAAAGCCTAAAGCCTAAAGCCTAAAGCCTAAAGCCTAAAGCCTAAAGGCAAAGAAGCGATGAAGCCAGAGGCTTAATTAAGCAATTAATTCTGCTATTTGATCATTGCTAGCAAAGTGCTCATTCTATCGGGATAGAATGAGCACTTTGTTATCCTGTCCCCGTAGCTCAGCTGGATAGAGCAATCGCCTCCTAAGCGATAGGTCGGACGTTCGAATCGTCTCGGGGACGCCAATTATTCATATGATTTGAAAGGTTTTTTTGAAGTTAAGCCAGATAGAGTTATGAATAATTTCAGTCTTGGGAAAACTCTTGGGAAAACTTTAGCTAGTTTTTTCAACAAAATTTTAATTCTTGATGTACATTGTTACGCTTTCTATTCAACATGCAGCAGTGAGACATTATGAAAATATGGGTAGATGCAGATGCCTGTCCGGTCGTTATCAAAGAAATCTTATTTAGAGCAGCGGAGCGCACGGGGGTTGAATTAACGCTCATTGCCAATCATCCCATAAAAGTACCTAGCCTTAAGCAGATTAATTTTTTGCAAGTGATGTCTGGGTTTGACGTTGCTGATAATGAAATAATCGCTAGAGTTTCAGATAACGATTTGATCATTACCAGCGATATCCCTTTGGCAGCTGAAGTCATTGAAAAAGGCTGCTTAGCTTTAAGTCCCAGAGGAGAGTTGTTTACTAAGCATAATATTAAAGTCAAGCTTAATATGAGAGATTTTATGGATATGATGCGCAGCAGTGTCCAAGAGAGCGGAGGCCCTGCTGCAATGAATAATAATGATCGCAAGAGCTTTGCAGATCAATTAGATCGATGGCTCGCTAAAAGAGCTAAAAATTTGAGTTAGAGTCAGTGCTAAGTGTCGCTTCATATAGTAAAGAAGCTGCTTTTTGCTGTGTGGTTTGAGTCTTGGTGTGGTTAGATTTTGGTTGCTAGGGAAAACCCCTACTGCTTGATAATGAAATTTTCATACGAGCTGATATACTATTACCAAAAGATGACTATTAAAAGCACCTTTTGGTTTTTTGAAAACTCGTTTTTAAGCTGCAAAATTGTTTCCATGTTCTCCTCCTCAACTTATACTAAGTTGATTTATAGCTCACATATTTTGTGAGCTTTTTTTTGCTTTTTTGTTTATGTCTCTCATTTCAAATACTAATTTCACCTTGTAAGAGCTTGTTATAGTGCGCGTTGACCTCTGTGCTTGTTAGCCTTGTTTTTTTGTTGGTTGGCGGTAATGGCTCGGTTTGAAAAAAGGCTGGCAGCTCGTCATCAATTTCAGTGAAGCCTGCGAGCTGGTTAAACTCTCTTTCTAATTGCAAGGTTTCTAATCCTACCGCCTTAATAAACTCCGCTGTCACAGTTAGATCATGAAAGTCATTTATGGTTGTGGATATAAGTTCTAGGTTGACATCGGTGACGCTTCTGCCGAATACGCACAGTCCTAATGAATCGGCAACAGCGCTGTTTATCTGCATGCGAAAACTCTCATCCACAAGATGTTCGATAGTTTTGTCATCACATTTATATGTCGGTGCATTGCCAACAGTGTGGTCAGCGCCCTGTGCGGTCACCATCATTGAGATGCCAGTGACTTCGATTAAGCGAGGATCGTAAGCGCTAATTGCCTGTTTTTTGATAACAGGGATGCGGGTTACCCCAAGTGCTTCTCCAGCTCTAAAAGTTCCTTGAGCAATCAGTTTTCCATGAGTGTTTGCGGCATAAAGATCTCGCAAGCATTGTGCCATAAATTCGGTATCGCCAAATGCTGCCTCTCCAGCTTGCATGAGAACGCCTAGGGTTCCTCCTAGCTCAATGGTATCTATGCCCAGATCATTGGCCGTTTCATTAAACCTCGCGACATCGTCTGGATCAGTTAGCCCGCAATTACTGCCCAGTAAGCCTAATGTTTCATATTCTAGTGGAGAGACTAGCTCTCGGCCAGTGTCATCAACATAGACATTACTGCATTTTATTAGGCAGCCTGGCATGCAGGCGTGGGAAATTTCTCCGCCTCTGCTGCTGTTTTGCTCTCGAATGAAGTCGCCACCTAGCTTAAATGTCTGCTGTGTCTTATCGACAATTTGACCGCTTGAGAAGTTATTGACAGGCATTGCTCCCATATAGTTAGTCAGATCGCCTACCAGTGCAGTTCCGGTGGTCTCTAGGGCTTTGATTGCCGGAGATTCACCCAATTTTTTTCCGTAGTCTTTGATGTTGGCCATTACCTTCTTGCGATCATGCATTGGTGGCATCTTATGCTTGTCAAGCACAATGGCTTTGATCTTTTTTACACCCATTACAGCACCTACGCCACCACGAGCAGCTAAGCGAGAAGGGCGATTATCCGTGTCTGAGAAAGCTATTCCTGCCAATAAACCTTGGTACTCACCAACTGGACCACAGAGTGCAACAGAGGTTTTATCCCCATATGCTTGGTGTAATAACTTGGCACAGTCAAAGTTTCCTAACCCCATGTATGGACTGGCATCTTCAAAGGTAATGTCTCCGTCTTTGTTGATGCGAATGACCGTCCAGTCTTCAAATGCGCCATAGAAGTTAATATTGCCAATGCCTAACTGCCCCATTGCGAAACCAAAGGTGCCGCCGGTGTTGGCCTCTTTTATACCACCGGTTAATGGGCTTTTGCAGCCAACACTAAGTCGGTTGGCATTTGAAAAATTAGTCCCTGCCAATGGCCCTGCTGAGAACAGTAGTGGATTTTCAGCTGATAAGGGTTCGATGGTTGCTATATTTTCTGAGAGCAATTTCTTGGCGATATAGTAGCGTCCAGTGATGGCGATATCGTTGCCTAAAATTGGTTGGCGATCAATCGTTTTTGAAGTTAAATTGATGGTAATCGTATCACGCATAAGTTTGCTCTTGGGTTAGGTAAGGGGAGAACAAAGAAACCCAAAGTCGCTTTCAGGCTTCAATGTGGAGATAATATAGTAACTGAAGTTGCTAAGGGTTCAATGCTTGGAGGCAGGATTAGCAGGCTAAATAGCCGAAAAAATCAAAAAAAAATACTTTTAGTGCTGAGATAGCGGTAGAGAAGTTGAGAAAAAATCCCAATTCTCTAGCCGCACTACAGAATTGGGGAAGCGCCTGCGGGCGCGGCTTAAGAAGCCTAAGGGATAGTAAAATAACAATAAACAAAAAAGGATATTTATAGCGTTAGTCGTATCATATTGGTTAACTCGGTAAGTTAGGCAATATGATACGACTGAATCTGGACGTTATGCAGCAATCCCAAATGAGATATCGTCAGCACTGATTTTAATACCAGCCAGTTTGCTTAAGCGAATGGCAGGGCTGATGGCACGTTCTGAAATTTTAGTTCTGGATATAGATGTGCTAGGGGCAATACGGTGCTGCTTAGATTTTACGATGGTCTCTTTTCTAGGAAAGGTTTTCCATATTAAGTTGATATCTCGCATCGGTAACATGTGCATTTCAAAAAGTTGACCCTGCTCATCTTTGCCCCAACTATAACGGTAGCTAGGTCCTAGACCTTGAGTATCTGGTGCATTCTGTAGTAGCACTTTGGTTTTACGTTCATCGAAATGAATAGACTTTGGTTTAATGCCGATTGCTACTAATGATTGGATAGACTCTGCAATATGCTGCATTCTTTTGCTATTTTTTACACTCTGAAACATAATGAACCTCTTGAGATTATAAAACCGTAGGTTTTTGTTAGTTTAAACCGCAGTTATTTGCGTTGTTAATTATATTAGCAATTTTCTGCATTAAAGCAAGTTGTTCAATGAAAAAAAATACTTTGAGTTTAGATTGTTTTTCTAATAGATTGAAATTTATAGTAAAAAAATCAGGTGGTGCAGATGTTATTTCGCAAAAAACTGCAATTCCAAGGCGTACATTAGAGACATATTTGGCTGGACAGACCGAACCAAAGCTTGGAAAGCTGTTGTCTTTAGCAGAAAGTTGCGGTGTATCTGTGCAATGGCTAGCTACAGGTGAGGGAGAAGTAGCAGAAGGTATGGTCGCTATTAATGAGTGGGTTGATATCCCTTTATTTGATAGTAGCTTGCAAGATAATACTGAGGAAAGCAGGCAGCGTACTGCCGCTGTATTGCCTAAATTGCAGCCAAAGCTTGCTGCCAAGTTGACTCAAGCGAGACTGTTGACAGAGATTAAATTTCGCAGACCGTCTGTTATGAAGTACCATCTGACCACAGACGAACTCATCGCGGTGCGAGTGAGTGGCGATGCAATGCTACCCGCTGTGCATAATGATGACACTTTATTGATTGATTGCCGGCAAGATCAGCTGCGCGCTGATGACTTGGGCATCTTTGCGATTGGACCACAGTTGTTGGTAAGGCGCTTGCAGTACTTGCCAAACCAACAAGCACAGTTAACAGCAGATCAATCCAGCCATAGCCCTATTGTTTTCGCAAATCATCAACAGGCTGAGGCCACTTGGATTGGAAAGGTAGTCTGGAGTGCGCGTTGGCTCATAACCGCTTAGCTACGTTAGCGATGCGGCTACGGGCGCTTCTATTACTGTAGAGATTTTAGCAGGCTGTTACTGTCTAATTCGCCGATGATGCCCGTTGCATTGCTCACTAAAATTGGCTTATCTGCGGCAATACACATGGGAATTAGCTCACGAAGTGGTGTTGTGGCGTCAACGATTTGGCGGTTCTCTGAGGTATTATCAGTAATGGGTAACATGATGTCAGTAGCCTTGAGTACATTAAGCGGATTCATATGAGCCACAAACTCGGCGACATAATCATTCTCTGGTGCCAATACAATTTGTTGTGGTGTGCCTATTTGAATGATTCGCCCACCTTCCATTATGGCAATTCGGTTGCCAATTTTCATGGCTTCATCTAGATCATGACTGACAAATAATATGGTGCGGCCTAGCTTCTCTTTAAGTTCTAATAGCTCATCTTGCAATTTGTTGCGTATTAATGGATCGAGTGCAGAGAATGGCTCATCCATCAGTAATATTGGCGCTTCGGTGGCAAAAGCTCTGGCCAAACCGACACGTTGCTGCATACCACCTGAGAGTTCGGTGACTTTGCGATCTGCCCAATCTGCTAACCCAACTAGTTCAAGTTGGTGCATAGCGCGTTGACGCCTTTCTGTAGCAGAGATGCCCGCAACTTCTAAGCCATAAGCAACATTGTCAATAACGCTGCGCCAGGGTAGCAGGCCAAATTGTTGGAAGACCATCGCTACATTGTTAGTGCGGAGGCGACGCAGTGTTTTTTTATCGCGTGGATTTATTTGCACTAAGGTATTGCCATCAAAGACTTCTACTTGACCTCTGGTGAGCGGGTTAAGGCCATTGACTGCGCGTAGTAACGTAGATTTACCACTGCCCGATAGTCCCATCAGTACTAATATTTCCCCTTCGTTGATTTCGAGAGAGCAGTCATGTACACCTAGTATTTGCTGTGTTTCACTTTGTATTTGCTCTCGGCTCATGCCCTTATCCATTAATGGTAATGCTTTTTCGGGAGCGTTGCCGAAGACAATGTTGGCTTGGGTGAAGCGAACCATGACATTGTCAGCAGGCGTTGTAATCGTCATTGTTCTGCCTCCTCTTTATTCAAGATTCGGTCAAGAATAATAGCGACCAACACTATACAGAGGCCAACCTCAAAACCTTTGGCAATGTTTTGAGTATTCAGCGCTCTCACGGTTGGTACGCCTAAACCATCGGCTCCCACTAAGGCGGCAATAACCACCATGGAGAGCGAGAGCATAATGGTCTGTGTTAATCCAGCGCGTATTTGTGGCATCGCAAAAGGAATTTCAATTTTCCAGAGAATTTGTGCCCCAGTGGAGCCAAAGGCTTGTCCTGCCTCTATTAAGGCAGATGGAGTGGATTTGATGCCGAGATAGGTCAACCGGATAGAGGCGGGTAGGGAGAAAACGACAGTAGAGATCAACCCAGGCACAACGCCCAAGCCGAACAGCACCATGGTAGGAATGAGGTAAACAAAGGTCGGGATAGTCTGCATTAGATCTAAGATTGGACGCATGATACGATATAACCAAGGTTTTCTAGCCAATAAAATTCCCATTGGAATGCCGATAAGCATGCAGAATGTGGTGGCTGAAATCACCAGAGCTAGAGTTTGCGTTGTTTCTTCCCAATACCCTTGATTTACAATAAGTAGCAGTCCGAGTGAGACGAATATAGTGACTGCTATTGAGCGTTGTATTAGCCAAGTTATCACGGCAACAATAGCGGTAGCGACAATAGGAGATGGTAATTGCAACAGCCAGAGCAGGGCGTCAATAAAAGTTTTTAGACTATCGGAAACACTATCAAAGAAATCGGCATAGTTATCGGCGATATAGTCAACGTAATGTTTAGTCCATTTGCCAATTGGAATTTTGTTATCTTGTATGAAATCTACAGAGTCGGACATTATTCGCTCAGCACGGTTATTCTCTTGTCGAGATTCTAACAGTATTTAAGCGTTTTATGTAGCAGAGATAGCTTTATGTCTTGTTAAGGTGTCTAAGTTTTTATCATCCGTCAAATTAGGTTGATTATAATATGCAGTACGACTAATACAGAGGATCTTACAGCTCATTGCCATATCTAGTTGATGTGTTTCCTGTAGCCTAATAGCCAAAAACTTATGCTCAACAATAGCAAAGCCACTATACTCAATGGCAGTGATTAAGTTTTTTAATGCA
>CAKMZF010000140.1:0-4546 GCA_929200405.1 uncultured Gammaproteobacteria bacterium
GTTAATGCTGTTGATGACGGCACCATAAAAAATGAATGGGGATCAATCAATATTGATGATGAAGGCATGCCCACCCAGCACACTCAACTCATTAAAGACGGAAAGCTAACTAACTTTCTGGCAGATAAAGTCGGCAGCGAGCAAACTGGCTATGCACGCACCGGTTCTGGTAGACGTGAGTCCTATCGTTATGCGCCAGCTTCGCGCATGCGCAATACTTTTATAGAAGCTGGCGATGCTAGTTTTGACGAGATGATTCGCTCTATCGACAAAGGCATATATGCCTCACATATGGGCGGCGGCTCTGTCAGCCCAGGAACTGGCGAATTTAATTTTGCCGTGACTGAGGGCTATTATGTTGAAAACGGCAAGATTCAATACCCTGTTAAGTCAGCCACCCTTATCAGCACCGGCCCTGAGGTGTTAAAGCAAATCAGCATGGTCGGCAAAGATTTCGCGCTAGCAACTGGAATGTGTGGCTCCATTAGTGGTTCAGTACCAACGACCGTGGGGCAACCAACGCTTAAAGTGGATGATATTCTGGTAGGAGGTAATGCCTAATGACTACCACTACTACACAACTAAACAACATCGAACAGATCTTTAAAGCGATCAAATCTGCTGACGCGACGGGAGATTTAATCGTGGATAGTAAGACCTCGCTGTCGCTATCGGCTAACCAAGGCAAGCTAGACAAACACCAAGTAAGCTCAACCCAAATATATGGGGTACGGGTTATTAAAGACAGCAGAGTCGGCATTGCCTACAGCGAGGCTGCCGATAGTGAATCACTCAAGTTAATGGTCGCGCAGGCATTGGAGAATGCCGAGTACGCTGATGAAGAAATTCATGAGAGCATTGCGAATAACAGCAACAACGCTACCCTGAAAACAGATGACGCATTGCTATGCCCAGCTGATGACACCTCTATTGATGCCAAGATAGACCTCGTATTAGAGCTAGAAGGAGGGCTAACCGCAAAAACAGAAATGCAAAGCGTGCCTTATAATGGCCTGCAAGATGGTTATCAAAGTCGGGATTTATATACAAGCTCCGGCTTTGCTGCGCACAGTCAGCAACGTGTTACGGCACTCTATGCCTATGGACTAGCTGAAGTGGCCGAAAAAAACGCCATAGTAGGTCATGGTCAAGTATCTCGACAAGCCTCTGCGTTTTCTCCCGAAACCATCATCGATACTGTTTATAAGAACTGCCTATCTATGCTAGATGGCACACCGATTTCCTCAGGGCGCTACGACGTGATTTTTGACACCGACACTTTGCCAAATCTTATTGCAGCTTTTGGCATGGCATTTTCTGCCAAGTCTGCAAAAGATGGTAAGAACCCCTGGCGCGACAAGTTAAATGAACAAGTTGCCGATAGCTCTCTGACGCTATTGGACGACCCCACTTTGACCGAAGGCATGGGATATAGTCTGTTTGATGCCGAAGGTAGCAAAGCGCAGCAAGTAGAGATAATTCGTACAGGAGAATTACAGACATTGCTACACAATAGCGCAACTGCTAGTTACTTTGCGCGACAGACCACAGGCAATGCTCAACGCAGTGCAAAAACCAGCCTCGGTATTGATTTACACCAACTGAGCATTGCTACAGGGCACAGCTCAACGGCAGAGTTAATGGCTGGTACCACAGTAGAGATAACCGATCTCACAGGAACACATTCCGGTGCTAACCCAATATCCGGTGATTTTAGCTTCGGGGCATCTGGCTATCTCTGTCGAGATGGCAAGCGTCAGCAGGCTATTCGCGGTATTACCGTTGCAGGAAATTTTTACAAAATGCTCCAACAAATTTCGGCTATCGGCGATCAGCGATATTGGAACTGGGAAAAGACGTCTTATACACCGCTTATCCGCTTTGCGGATTTAGCGATATCCGGCAGCTAGTATATCGAGTAAATCCTAGATGCAATTCTCGCATCTAGGATTTGCAAACAACTAGGTAATTACTGCGCTAGCAAGTAAGCACCGCCATTAAGAATGGTGCCATCACTATGGGTACCTGAATATATGACCGATGCTTCTTCAGCATTAGGTCCATACAGAGACCCCCCATAATTCAGCGGAATAACCTTACCATCTAAATCAGCGGTTCCGGTTCCTGAGAAGTCAGAGTTTGCAATACTAGTGGCATCAAAAGTAATATCAGCGGCAATATCTAGCCTTGTGACTATAGCATCGGCATTCAAACTAGAATCTGATATATTACCTTGCGCCGAACCCGATACGGTCGCGGCAGCAAAGTCAGCATTAAGCGTCGTGACAAAGTCACCATTATCATCTATAGGGTTACTAGTGTCACTGGAATATTCTGAGTCGTAAGAGAAATCTTTGCCATCCGAGTCTAAACCTGAATAACCCGCAAATGAAAATTGTCCAAGACTCTCTTTGGCTACATAAGTCGCTGTACCCTCTGTAGGTATATTTTCACTATCAGTTTTTATACCAATAAATGCAACTTCCTGTCGCTCGGTTCTAATACTATTTTCTATAACATCCGCCAAACTACCAACCACTAACGCTCCATAATTACCATAAAGCTCGAAATCATCTTGGGATCCCGTATAAGTAGTCCCATTTGATACCATCGAAAAGCTTCCATCCTCTGCGAACTGAAGCTCTATATCTGCATTTGGAGTAAAGGTATTTTCAGACTCATAGAAACCCTCGATATGACCTTCTTCATTAAGCAAATCTTTACCGGTTATGCCCAGCAACGCGCTTGTGGTAGAAAAATTACCACCCCCTGTCAAAGCTGTTGAAATATCTTGATTCTTTAATCCTGAGCTAGATGTCGCCAACGGCGCAACACTGTCTGTCGAAGGAGCAAATGAAGTGACAGCTGTTAAGCCAACAGGCACATTAGCAACTGGCGTTGCCGAGGAACTATTGCCGCCACTGCTACAGCCGACTTGCAATAGCGCTATAGTCAATATAGCTAGACTACACTTTGGTGAATTAAAAGAAGCACTCATTAAATCAATCCTTTGTTACATAGTGTTTAGATGTGGCAATATAGCATTATAATAACTATTGTTGCGCTTAATTTTTCACATAATAATACTCGGATAGTGTAAATTACTTAACTCTCAATATCACGCCCCCATTTCATACACTTACCTATCTATTACCCATGACTGATAAAATAAAAAATATCCATAAGACGCTGCTATCTGATAATTGGTATGTACTTAATAAATACAGTTTTGATTATCTCTCTGACTCTGGCGAGTGGCAGCATCAGGAACGAGAAGTCTATGACCGTGGCAATGGCGCTGTGGTTCTATTGTATGACTTGGAGAATCGGAATGTAATCTTAGTCAAGCAGTTTCGAATACCCACTTACGTCAACGGCAATGCCGACGGCATGCTACTGGAAGCTTGTGCGGGTCTTTTAGATGCTGATGATCCAATCACTTGTGTGATTAGAGAAACAGAGGAAGAAACTGGCTATCGCGTTGCCACGGTAAATAAAGTATTCGAGTCTTATATGTCACCTGGGGCTGTCACAGAAATTCTGCATTTCTTCATTGCCGCCTACAATGGTGCCAGTAAAGTCAGTGATGGCGGTGGACTAGATGAGGAGCATGAAAATATTGAGGTAATCGAGATAAGTTTTGATGATGCCTATTCCATGATAGCATCTGGAGAAATTACCGATGCCAAGACGATCATGCTACTGCAATATGCTAAGTTGCATCTGTTTAACTAATATTTATACGCAAGATCTGTAGCGTCACATTATTTAGCACAATCAATCTTCTTTTTGATTTTATCAACCTGATGATTCGTGCGGCAAACATTTTCACAAGGTATGCCATCTTTATCACCATCTGCTCTGCTATGATTGCCTGCGCATCAGCTCTCAACAGCTTCCGCACAGTTGCTATATTGCTTACAGCTGGCAGCTTGCGCTGCGGATAGTATAAAAGGGCAGAGAATAATAGCACCTACTACACAGAATCTATATCTACTTTTTCCCAACTTCATGGTGGATCCTCCATCATTATTGTTGAGTAACAATAACATGAGTTAATTGAATTATTAAAATTTATTTGAGAACCTTGAACCTAATTAAGTCAGCAATAAGTAGTTTGCAGTTATCAATCTCAAGACATGAATATTTTTCATATTACTGATTAGGTATCTCTGATTTTCATAAAATTAAAATCTGGCATACTAGGAATCAATCAATAAGCCTGTTTTTAACAGATGTGTACCTACCAGAGGATGTCTTATGGGGATTATCAATAGAGTTAAAAGTATTCGCAATAAACGCGTCGCTAAGGCATTCATAGTGACCTCTACGCGTAATATTACGCCCAATATGCGTCGGGTAACATTAGTGAACCAAGACGGTAATTTCCCCAAAGATTCCGCAGGAGCTTATGTAAAACTGATCTTTCCTAGTGATGATAGTAGTATTGCAGACAAGCCGATTATGCGCACTTACACCATTGCAGAGCAACGAAGTGCTGTGAATGAGATTGATATCGATTTTATGCTTCACACGCATGGTGATG
>CAKMZF010000140.1:4646-6510 GCA_929200405.1 uncultured Gammaproteobacteria bacterium
GGAATTGAGATCCATTGGGTTATTAATGAAAACCCGGGTTCCGATGCTTCACCATTGTTTCACGCTATTATAAATGAAACCGCTAATATCAACTGGTCAGCTAAAAAGACAGCAGCTTGGGTAGCATGTGAATTTACTACAATGAAAAAAATTCGCCTTTTTCTAAAAGAAACCGTAAAAATAGAGCGAACTCATCTCTATATTTCTAGCTACTGGAAACGTGGCAATACTGAGGAACAGCATAAGGTAGCGAAGCAAAATGATGAATCATCTTCTTAAAGTCAACTTAGGGTTGATGTAGGTTGGTATACAGGTGTTGATAGTTCGTTCTTGTGAGTAATTGATCTATTTCTAGGGGTCTATCGAATAGATAGCCTTGACCAAATTGACAGCCTTTATCTCTTAAAAAATGCAGCTGCTCGGTAGTCTCAATGCCCTCGGCAATTGTCTTTAATCCAAAAGCTCTGGAGAGATCTAAAATTGCACCAACCAATCTTCTATGTCTTGGGTTTGTGATCATCTCATCCATAAAACTACGGTCTATTTTCAAATGCGTAAAGGGGTACTCTTTAAGATTGGAGAGCGAAGAAAATCCCGTACCAAAGTCGTCTATCGCCAAATTTATGCCCTCTGCCCTAACAGCTTCCATATTATCTTTCACATAATGGCTGTTATGCAGCAATGCAGTTTCGGTTAGCTCAAGTATGAGCTCCTCTGAGGGAACATCAAATTGATTCCGTATCTCAAAAAAACTATCGGCAAAATCTTTATGATTTATTTGTAATGCTGAAACATTCAATGATAACCTTGATTTAGTTGGCATTTTTTGTCGTAACTCTTGATATGTTGACAAAGCACGCTCAAATACAATGTTGCCAACCTCTGTAATCATTTTTCGCTGCTCAAGCATTTCTATGAATTGCTGGGTATTTAGAAAGAATCGATTAAGTGGCTTCCACCTAAGCAACGCTTCTGAACCAACTATCTCCATAGTTCTTAGATTAATAATTGGCTGATATAGCAGACTTAACTCATCTCTTTTATTTAATAATTGAGACTTCAACTCATCCACCACCAAAGTGCTCTTGATAAGTTTGTCACTTAGCTCTGCATTATAAAATTGAGTCAGTTTTCTACCCTGAGTTTTGGCATGATACATTGCGGTATCTGCCTTGCGGAGCAGGGATTCCGAAGAATCGCCATGACGAGGATAGCTGCTCACGCCGATACTACAGGAGATAAACACTGCCTGTTGATCTATTTTAAATGGCTCCGTAAAGCTCTCGATAATTTCCTGACAAAAGTTTACAACGATTTCTTGCTGCGTTATTGATCTGAGCACGATAATAAATTCATCGCCGCCTAACCGCCCTAAAAAGTCACCATTCTGAGCATCAATCAAACTACTTAGTCGCTGACTGGTCAACGCCAGTAACGCATCCCCAAACTTATGACCATAGGTGTCATTGGCTAACTTGAACAGGTCTAAGTCAATAAATAACAGGTAGAAGGAAGCTCTCTCGTTTTCTTTATTTTCAGGAACATCATTACAGGCAGCAATCAGCTCATCTAAAGCACTGATAATACCTTTTCTATTAAGTATATTCGTTAATGAATCCGTATGCGCTTGATCTATTAATTGCTGATGGTATTGCTCCTGCTTGGTGATATCTGTAAATATCACACATAGTCCGCCATCGGTAAGAATATAACGTTTTACTTCTATCACTTTTTGCGAGAAGGGAGAGTATATAATGCTTCTTTTGGGAAATTTCTTATTTCTAAGCTTCTGCATCATCATGCTTACAAATGCTACGGGGTCTCCGCAGTCACCAAAAGCACCGGTTTCTGCCATAATCAGATA
>CAKMZF010000141.1 GCA_929200405.1 uncultured Gammaproteobacteria bacterium
TGGAGCGGGTGATGGGAATCGAACCCACACAATCAGCTTGGAAGGCTGAGGTTCTACCATTGAACTACACCCGCATACCTGAATCTGTACATTCCCAGTCTTTAACTTACTGAGCACATTTAAGGCACTTGGCAAGTAAAATGGTGGTGGAGGAAGGATTCGAACCTTCGAAGCTCGCGCAACAGATTTACAGTCTGTCCCCTTTGACCGCTCGGGAACTCCACCATCAGGGGCGGCAATTCTCAACAAATATGACCTGCTTGTCAATCACTTCAGGATAAATTTCACATTTTTTTCTTGTTTTATTTTTCCAATCTTTCCCCTAAGACTTATTCAGGATTGATTTTATTCGACTTTCTCTGTTTTCTTCATTCATATTACGACTGCGATTTTATCTTTAAAATATTACTTCATATATACAAATCCATGTTGATTGAGTTCTGCTTGAAGCAGACATGATTCTACGTATTACCAATACTCACACATAACCAATGCTACGCTTCGTTTAAATGCTACGTTTCGTTTAATCGTTTCTGTGTTACCATCATTACGTCCCTTAAAATAACACAGCTCGCTCCTTCTGGAACAATTTCTAACTCATATGGAATTCACTCCCCTCAAACATCAATCTCTAAAAAACAAGCGAACACTCGTTGTGCCAGTAGCCATTGCTCTGATATCTTTTTCGCACTTTTTTTTAGATCATGCAGGCGTTCGCCTGCTGACAGCTATACTTGGCATCAGTTTCGCAGTCTTAGGCCTGTTTGCTCTTATCAGAAACGACACTTTGAGACTTCCATGGATTTTACTAAGTCTAGCGGTTATCGCCAAAGCAATTGCATGGGCCAATATCGGCTTTAATGATCTTCCTGACCCTGTTTCAGCAAGCGCGTCTTATCTGTTTGATATTTTAGGCTCAGCACTTATTAGTTGTTTTGGTTTCTTGCTGATTCGAATTATAGAAATCAAATACAATGTCAGTGGTTTTTTTGCTGACTGCGCCATGCTTTTCCTAGCAGTCTTTTTAATGCTTGTCGTGATTTTTTACCAAGATATTATCGAGTTATCAGCCGTTTTTGATAAAACATTCCCATTACCATTGGTGCAGTTGATTTTATCAATTTTCTTCTTATTTATTTTGACCTGCGTCTCACTTCTAGTGGGTTACAGCCTTGGCTTGTACCATCTGCTTACCGCAGCAACCGCTGCGTTATCTTTACATTATTGGTGGGAATTTAGAATTTACCTAAATGCCTTATTTGTACCCTACAATGACTTACAGCTGACTCGCCTCTCTGCATTTAGTTTTGAAATCTCAGCAATCTTAACCTTGTCATATATGCTACTAACACAACCCCAGCAGAACTCTATCGTTGGCAAGAGCAGCTATATAAAGCTCTCTCCTCTAGTTTGGATTTCCAGTGCATTATTGCTATTAGCATTGCCCATTGGCCTAATGTTTAGAAGACTAAACGGTATTGAAACTACTATTTCTTATAACGCAAATTATCTCATTGCCATCACCGCAGGTATGATTATTTTCGTGCGCTTCTCATCATTAGTACTCCAAGCTCGTAAGCATCAGGAAATCTTAGAGTATGAGGCGACTTATGATGCACTTAGTGGCTTATTAAATAGAAGAGGCCTTATTGAGCGCTTTAGCACACTGCAAAAAAATAACCTAAGAGAAGCGATTTTATGTGCGTTGGATATTGATGCCTTTAAGTCAGTGAATGATCTATATGGGCACAATGTCGGTGACGAAGCAATCAAGCTCATCGCCCATAAAATCAAAAATTTTGAAAATGTCATCTGTGCAGGTCGCATCGGCGGGGATGAGTTTGTGCTGCTATTAAAGCCCACAGCAAACCCTCATAAAGTCGTTGAAAGCATTCAAAAAAGCCTTTCCGACTGGCGTCATATCGATGGCTTAAAAGTATTTGTCGGCATCAGTATAGGCGCCACCATTTTCTTCGATGAAGATTTTGACGCCGCCTACAAACGAGCCGATATTGCGCTATATAAAGCAAAAAGAGAGCATACTGGTAGCGCTTTTTATAATCAAAACATTAGTAGCGAAGAAAATCATCAATATATATTAGAGCTAATTCAGACAGCCATAGATAAAAAGTTTCTAACTATTCACTATCAGCCTATTTTTGATTTACAAACAAATTTACTATCTGGCCTGGAAGCCTTACTAAGACTAGAGGATAAAAACGGCCGAATTCTACCACCTTCGGTTTTTCTACATATCGCCAAAGAGCACAGCAAAATGCCAGAAGTGACCATGCAACTGATTCGTCAAGTTTATACAGACTTAAACTCCCTACCACCTAACATCACTGTTTCTATTAATATTCCGCCCGATATTTTGGTCACACCACATCA
The DNA here is from genome assembly GCA_929200405.1 of uncultured Gammaproteobacteria bacterium. Classification (GTDB taxonomy): domain Bacteria; phylum Pseudomonadota; class Gammaproteobacteria; order Cardiobacteriales; family CAKMZF01; genus CAKMZF01. The sequence goes on from CAKMZF010000141.1 coordinate 2,392, forward strand.
CGAACAAAAATTCTTGACTTTGCTTGCCGAATTGCAACTCCCAAAAGATCAAATTATTTTTGAGATCACAGAAGAAGACAACACAAATATCAATGAACTGGCTAGCACTGTCACTAAACTTGTCTCGCAGGGATATAAATTTGCTTTAGATGATTTTGGTGCTGGCAGTTCCTCACTATCACGACTCGCCATCGTGCCCGTAACCACTGTAAAGCTCGATATTTCACTACTTCGAGCCGCCAGCCGTGGTAGAATCGCGCCGCTGGAAAGCGCCACCGCATTAGCCAAAAGGCTAGATGCCAAGGTTACGATAGAAGGGGTAGAAAGTGCAGAACAATTAGTTATTGCACAGAATGTCGAAGCGGATTTAGTTCAAGGCTTCTATTTATCTGAACCACTATCACTGGATAAAATCAATACTTTACCTTCACTGCCAAACTACCACTTGACATGAATTATCAGTAACTCAAACCCATTAAAAAACCAAAACCAATATTCTGAAAAACCGGCTAATGCTATACTCCAGCTCAAGTGATATGAATATATCTTAATAAAATGGCAAAATTCTCGACCACAGCACAATTTGCAATAATAACAAGTACCAACTTTGCTGAAATAATTATATGACAGAAAAAACACCACTCCCCCCACTCATATTTGAAAATGACGATTACGTGCCAATCCGAATGTTCACGGAGTCAGCGTATTTAAACTACTCTATGTACGTAATTCTAGATCGCGCATTACCACACATTGCTGATGGCATGAAACCCGTACAGCGCCGTATCATTTATGCTATGTCAGAACTTGGTTTATCTGCCGCCTCAAAGTATAAAAAATCCGCCAGAACTGTTGGCGATGTCCTAGGTAAGTTTCATCCTCATGGTGATTCGGCCTGCTATGAGGCGATGGTACATATGGCGCAGCCATTTTCATATCGCTACCCCTTAGTAGACGGTCAGGGCAACTGGGGATCTATCGATGACCCAAAATCTTTTGCCGCAATGCGTTACACAGAAAGCAAATTAACGCCAATTTCCTCAACACTGCTAGCAGAGCTAGAGCAGGGAACGGTAGATTGGCAAGCAAACTTTGATGGCAGCCTCAAAGAACCTATTTTATTACCCGCTAGGCTGCCTGTATTGCTATTAAATGGTGCCACTGGCATTGCCGTAGGCATGGCAACGGATATCCCGCCGCACAATCTCAAAGAAGTAGTAAAAGCCTGCTTAATTCTATTAGACAATCCCGATGCAACGTTGAGTAAAATCATGCGTGTACTGCCTGCTCCAGACTTACCGACAGGCGGTAAAATAACCACCCCGAGAACCCAGTTAATCAAAATGTACGAAACTGGCAATGGCAGCTACAAGGCTCGTGCCAACTACAAGGTAGAGAATGGGCAAATCATTATTGATGAGCTCCCTTATCAGGTATCTGGCAGCAAAATTATTGAACAAATCGCGCAACAAATGCAGGCTAAAAAGCTACCGATGGTTGAAGACATTCGTGATGAGTCTGATCACGAAAATCCGATTCGCATTGTGATAGAACCTCGTAGCAATCGGGTTGATATAGACAGTCTTATCGGACATCTCTTTGCCACGACTGACCTTGAGCGCAATTTCAGGGTCAATATGAATATTATTGGTCTGGATGGAAGACCGCAGGTAAAGGGCCTAATCATCATCATCAAGGAATGGCTAAACTACCGCGTTCAAACCGTCCGCAAAAGAACTGAACACCGCCTAGGCAAGGTCAATGAACGCTTGCATTTATTAGAAGCATTAATGCTAACTTATCTGAACTTAGATGAAGTTATCCGCATTGTCAGGGAAGAAGACGAGCCAAAAGAACAACTAATGGCAACTTTCAGGTTATCTGATATTCAGGCGGATTTTATTCTCAACACCAGATTACGTCAGTTAGCTCGCCTTGAGGAGATGAAAATCCTCGAAGAGCAAGACGCTTTGTATCAAGAAAAGCAGGAACTCGAAGCACTATTGGGTGATGAAGCAGCAATGCGCGCCTTGGTTGGTGATGAGCTAAAAGCGGATGCCGAAAACTTTAGTGACAAACGCAGGACTGAAATTGTTGAAAACGCCCCCGAAGCACAAGCGCTAGATGAAACCGCTTTAACGCCAAGCGAAGCTGTGACTATCGTTATGTCAAAACAAGGCTGGGTCCGAGTTGGCAAAGGCGGACTCGATGGCAAAAACATGAATTACCGTGGTGATGACGACTTTTTAAGCCAAGCCTCTGGGCGCAGCAATCAACAGGCCGTATTTTTGGCAGACAATGGCCGCAGCTTTGCCCTACCTGCCCACACACTACCTTCTGCCAGAGGCTATGGTGAGCCGCTCACAGGCAAACTTAATTTACCAACCGGCGTTAAGTTTTGTGGTGTCTTACTTGACAGCCCACAGGCAAAATATCTGCTCTCAACCCAACTCGGCTATGGTTATGTCTGCCAATACGAAGATCTGCTGACTAGACAAAAAGCAGGCAAGGCGAGCATTACCGTCACTGCAGGATATAATCCACTACCAGCTGTTCGCATTCAAGACAGTGACAGTCTGATAGTCGCAATCAGCACCAAAGGTCATTTACTGGTATTTTCATTAGATGAGTTACCTGAGCTAGCCAAAGGCAAGGGTAACAAAATCATTAACATCCCCAGCAAAGATCTCAAAATCGGCGCAGAGATGCTTCAATACATCACAACATTAGGCACCACCGACACACTCGTTGTCACTTCTGGCAAAAGGCAGTTTTCACTCCCGCCTACTGTTTTAGAAAACTATCTGAGCAATCGTGCTAAACGTGGCAAAAGTCTTCCCAAAGGCTTTACTAATGTTTCCGAAATTGAGGTATCTCGCAAAATAAGCAAAGCCCATGTCACAACAGATGAAGTTGAAGAAGGCAATACAGAGATACCCAATAATGGCAACACCAACAGTGATAGTTTCACGCTGGAGTAAGCCAATTGAGACAAGCAACTTCACAACAGCCAGAGGCTTTACAGCTCAGTCAAGCCAAAATCACTATCACTCATCCGGTGATAGTGATGGACGCAGCTGGCAACAAACGCGAGATTCAACTTGCCAATGAAAGACCTCTAAACCTCTATGTAAATCGCCAAGAACTAGTCACTTTGATGACTTTAGGAACTGATCCTGAGGCACTATGTATCGGCTATTTACGCAATCAAGGACTTATCTCCTCACTCACTGAAATTAAAGCAGTACAGGTAGACTGGTCAGTTGAGTCTGCAGCTATTCAAATCCATCAACCGCTAGAAGCCATAGATAACAGCAAGAAGATAGTTACCACCGGTTGCGGTCAAGGCAGCATGCACGAGAAGTTATACGCCCAAGCGGAGTCACTGCAAATTACGGCTCCCGATATTAGACACAGCGCTTTACTGCAACTGCTCAGCAATTTACGAACACTCAAAACGGTTTACCGAGAAGCCGGTTCTGTGCATGGCTGTGCGTTATGCGATGCAAACGGCACGATACTTGAATTCATTGAAGATGTTGGTCGACACAATGCCGTCGACACCATTGCCGGTTTAATGCTCTTACATAACATCTCCGGAGCAAACACGATGTTCTACTCCACTGGCAGATTAACCACAGAGATGGTGCTAAAAGCGGCACAGATGGGAATACCTACTTTATTGTCTCGCTCAGGCACTACTTATAATGGCGTAGAATTAGCTAAAAAACTAGGCATCACCCTCATTGGTCGCTTACGCGCCAATCATCTCTTAGCTTATCATCAAGGCGAAAAAATTATTTTTAGTACCTAATCTATCAGCCTCTTCATATAAAGAAGAGGCATATAAACCAATGTTTTTCTATTTAATAAGATAAGGATTAGGCAACTGCTGATGTATCTCTAAAATCCCCTGTTGCAGCTCCTCTGATAAATGAATATCGGCAGCACTAACTTGCTCTTGGAGCTGAGATATTTTTGTTGCGCCCAAAATAATAGACAGCATAAACGG